>JAKAGH010000082.1 GCA_021817645.1 Deltaproteobacteria bacterium | reverse complement strand
GACCGCGCCGGCCTGGCAGGTGCGGGAGAAATTGACGTTGACGATCCGCCGCTCCCCGAAGACCTGGGCCAGTTCCCGGGTGCAAAAAAAACGGGCAAACAGGCCGCGGTGGTCTGCAAAGGGTTCGGCCTCGATGAGAAAGGCCGCGTTCAAGGGAAGTCGATGAATGATCATGTCCTTATTCCGAAAAGTTCAAAGTTCAAGGTTATGGTAGGGTGCGCCCTGCGCACCAATTAACTGATGAACAAAAATCTCATGTTCAACTGCCCTGGCCTTTTCCCAGGTTATCTCCCCACCACGGCTTGCAGCTGTGGCGGCTCGGCCCCGAGAAAATCCCGGTACCAGGAGATGGTCCGGGTCAAGCCCTCCGCCAGGGAGAACCGGGGCCGCCATCCCAGGACCTGGCGGGCCTTGGCCGCATCCAAAGATTGGTGTAGGATTTCGCTCTGCGCCTCGTTCAAAATCACTGGGGTCAGGCTTGAATCCATGCGCTTCAAGATCTCTTCCACCAGTTCCAGGACCGTCATTGTGGTGTCGTGGGCAAAATTGAAGGCCTGGCCCCGCAGCTCCCGCTGGGCCGCCAGCTTTTCGGCCAGCAGCATGTACGCGGCCGCGGCGTCTTCGATGTAGAAATAGTCCCGCACGTAGCGGCCGTCCGAGCGGATGACCGGCCGCTGCCCCCGCAAAATGGCGCGGATGGTCCCCGGCACCAGGCGGTTCCAGTTCAGGTCGCCGCCGCCGAAAAAGTTGCCGCAGCGGGTGACGGCCACCGGCAGGCCGTAAGTGGCCGCGTAAGACTGGGCGAGGAGGTCAGCGCAGGATTTGGAGACATCGTAAGGATGGCGTCCCTGCAAAGGATGGTCTTCCTTATAAGGCTGGCCGTTGTGCTCGCCGTAAGCTTTGTCGGAGGAGGCCAGGACGATTTGCCGCACTGCGGGACTGCGCCGGGAAGCCTCCAGGAGGGCCCAGGTGCCGCCGATATTGGCGGCAAAGGTGGAAACCGGGTTGCGATTGGCGATGCCGACGATGGTCTGGGCGGCCAGATGGAAGACGGTATCGATCTCGAACTCGCCCAGCGCTCGTTCTAGAAGCGCCTGATTTTCGATCTCGCCCCGGACGGTTTTGACCCGGTTGAGCCAGCCGTTGGAGATTAAGGCGCTCTGGGGGACCCAATCCCGCACCAGACAGACGACTTCGGCGCCCTGAGACAGCAGCCGGGGCACCAGCCAGCCCCCTAAAAGACCGGTGGCCCCGGTGACCAGAGTGGGGCGGTCCTGCCAGAAAGAAGGGGATTTTCCAGGGCTCACTGCCACACCCGCCATGGAGGCTCTCCCTTTTGCCAGAGGTTTTCCAGCAGGATCTTGTCCCTCAAGGTATCCATGCATTGCCAGAAGTCGCCGTGACGATAGGCTGCGAGTTGTCCTTCCGCGGCCAACTGTTCCAGGACGTCCTTTTCCAGACTGGCCAGGTCTCCCTTAAGATAGGAGAAGATCCCGGGTTCGAAGACCAGGAACCCGCCGTTGATCCAGCCTTCGCCGATCTGGGGTTTTTCCGTGAATTGAGACACCATGTCGCCGTCGAAGATCAGACCGCCGAAGCGGGCCGGGGGCCGCACCGCAGTGACGGTGGCCAGCCGGCCATGGGCGCGGTGAAATTTCATCAGTTCGTCGAGATTGACGTTGCTGACGCCGTCGCCGTAGGTCACCATGAAGGTCTCATTACGCAGGCAGGGCTCCAGGCGCTTGACCCGGCCGCCGGTGTTCACGTGCATGCCGGTGTCGTGGAGGTGCACCGTCCAGTCCTCAGCTTTTTTGTGGTGCATGAGGGCGTCGCCGTTCCAGAGATTAACGGTCATGCTGCCGTTCATGCGGTAGTAATCCAGAAAGAAGCGCTTGATGATGTCCCCTTTGTAGCCCAGGGCTATAAGGAATTCGTTGAAGCCGTAATGGGCATAGAGCTTCATGATATGCCACAGGATGGGACGCCCGCCGATTTCCACCATCGGCTTGGGTTTGACTTCGGTTTCCTCTGCCAACCGGGTGCCGAGACCACCGGCTAAAATAACCACCTTCATCTGCCCTCTCCTCCAGTTGCGCTCACCTTGCCGCCGTCCTCGCGTGGTCCCGCGAGGAAGGTCCGGGGGAAAATCAGGAGAAAATTTTTGGCAAAAATGCTACATTGCCTCCAGAGTCCTGGAATTATTCTTATTTATGAAGCCCGAACTTGCAATAAATGGACCATTGGGTGATCTAGTTTAAATCTTTGATAAAAGAGGGATAGATGGGGAAAAAGTCGGAAATAATTGCCTATCTACAGGAGAAGATAGCTTGACTCCGGAGAGCGGAGGGGACCTTAGGACGGTGCAGGCCCCGTCCATAAAACACCCCCTCGCGGCCCTGCTGCTGGTGGGACTGATCCTCTTTTTCTTGCGCCTGGAGGTCCCCGGCCTGATGGACCCGGATGAGGGCCGTTATGCCGAGATTGCCCGGGAGATGCTGCTCTTAAAGGACTGGCTCATCCCCCACCTCAATCTTCTGCCCTATCTGGAAAAGCCGCCCCTGGTCTACTGGCTGACGGCCCTAAGCTTCAAAGTTCTGGGGTTTTCCGAGCTGGCCGCGCGCCTGCCTTCGGCGCTGTGCGCTATGGGGGGTATCATCCTGGCGTACGGCTTGGGGCAGGCCTTCTGGGGACCGGCCGCAGGCATGATGGGCGCCCTGGTTCTGGCCACTTGCGGCGGCTATGTGGCCATGGGGCGGCTCCTGACCCTGGACATGGCCCTGACCTTCTTTCTCAATCTGGGGGTGGGGTTGGGCTACCTGGCTTTAAGCCGGGAACGCCGCGGTTTATGGACCTGGGCTTATCTGGCCCTGGCCCTGGGGGTCCTCACCAAGGGTCCGGTGGCCCTGGTGTTGGCGGCCATCATCTGGACCGCCGCGGCCTGGTCCCAGGGACGTCCCTGGCTCCGTTCCTGGCTCCATCCCTGGCCCCTGGCGCTCCTGGTGGCAGTCTCCCTGCCCTGGTTCCTGGGGGTCATGATCCGCTACCCGGATTTCTGGCGGTTTTTTATCCTGGAGCAGCATCTGGGGCGCTATCTGACTGCCTACATCCATCATCAGCACCCCTTTTACTACTACGGGCCCATCCTCCTGGCCTTTATGCTGCCCTGGAGCCTGGTCCTGCCCTGGGCTCTGGGGCGGGGGAAAATCCGCGGCAACCCGGACCGGCTTTTTCTCATCATCTGGGCCGCCACGGTTCTCATTTTTTTTACCCTGTCCCGGGGGAAGCTGGCCCCATATATCCTCCCGGCCTTGCTGCCCCTGGCCCTCCTGGTGGGCCAGAGCCTCTCGGAGCTGGCCGGGCGGCGGCTGGCCGACAGCCGCGGTTTGCGGCTCAGCTTGTGGGTCTGGATCCTCTTGGGCTGGCTGGCCTTGGGCCTCTATATCTTGCCTCCTGCTTTTTTGACCCCCCTGGTGCTGCAGGGGGCGCTGGTGACTCCTTGTGCTCTTCTGGGAGTGGCCATCCTGGCCCTGACCCCCACATTCGCCCTGATCCTGCGGCGCGTGGGGGTGCTGCTGGTGGGCGCGTTTTTGCTGGGGGTGCTGGTGTTCTGGGGCATGGAGAAGGTAAGTGAGCAGCGCTCCCCCCGGGACCTGGCCCTGACTTTGAAAGCCCGGTGGCGGCCGGAAGCCGCTCTGGTGGGTTACCGGCGCTATTCCCAGGGGATTTCCTTTTACAGCGGGCAGATTTTTCACATCCTGGAGTTCCCCACGGAACTGGATTACGGCCGGAAATTGGCGCCGCAAAACTCCCTGTTTTTCCGGACCCCCGAGGAGGTGTTCTCCTGGGCGAAGTCCCGGCCGCTGGTCTTCTTTTTCACGAAGCCGGGCGATCTGGGCCCTCTGCAGGAGGAACTGCCGGGAAAATTTCGCTTACTGGGCTGGTTTAAAAATAGTATTCTGATAAGTTATGAAGGGAGCTCCCAGCATGCGGGGCAGAGACTGCTCCCCGCATCTCCGCTGCTAACCGCCGGCAACTGACACCTCTATGCGCGTCCTGCCCCTGCCCTATATCATTTACCGTTATCTCCTCCAGGAGATTATGGCCCCCTTTGGCGCCAGTTTGCTGGCTTTCACCACCATCGTCTTTTTGGGAAGGCTGATGCGGGTGACCCAAATGATTGTGGTCAAGGGTGTGGGGCTGATCGAGGTGCTCAAAACCTGCGCCTATCTTTTCCCTTATCTCCTGGTCTTTACTCTGCCCATGGCCGCGACGGTGGGGATCTTGCTGGCCCTTATGCGTCTGAGCGTGGACCAGGAAGTCGTGGCTTTAAAGACTTCGGGCCTGAGCTATACCCAATTGCTGCCGCCGATTCTCATATTTTCCCTGGCCACCGCCATGGTTACCCTGTTTTTCACCGCTTACGGCAGCCCTTGGGGGCAAAAGGCCACCCGCCAATTGCTGACGGAGGTGGTCAAACGCCGGGCGGATTTAGGGATTAAGGAACAGGTCTTTAATACGGACTTCCAGGGGCTGATGCTCTTTGTCAACCGGGTACCTCCAGCTGGCGGCCAACTGGAAGGCGTCTTTATTTATGACTCCCGGGACAAAGACAATCCCAACACCGTTTATGCACAAAAGGGGCAACTGATCTTTGATGAATCCCAGGAAACCCTGGTGCTCCAATTGTTGGATGGCCGGGTGATGCGGTGGGGATCGGCCTTGACCCGGTGGCAAACTGTGGAATTTAAGACTTACCAACTGCCTTTGAACCTTTTTAGCTTCGGGATGAAGAACAAGAAATCAGAAGATGAGATGTATGTCGGGGAATTATGGCAAAACCTGCGCCAGGAACCCGCGGGTTCGGAAAATCATATCCGCTACGCGGTGGAGCTGAGCCGGAGATTTTCCTTGCCCTGCGGGGCGTTCCTCCTGTGTCTCATCGCTATGCCCCTGGGGATGAGCCCCCGCCATCACGGCCGCACCTGGGGCCTGATCCTGGGACTCTTGGTTTTTCTGGTTTATTATGTAGTCTTCACTGCGTCCTGGCGGTTGGCCTTCAGCGCCCGCTTGAACCCCTTCCTGGCCCCCTGGATCTCCAATCTCCTGTTCAGCGGGGTGGCCCTCTTCCTCTGGGGCCGCACCGTGCGGGAGCTGCCTCTGCTGCCGGTTTCGTGGCCTGTCTGGCGGGAGCGCCTGCAGAATTTGGCCAGCCGCCTGCGTCCGAAGAAGTAACTATAGATATTTTCTCCTCCCCGTATCCCAGTAATCAGTAATCAGTAATCAGTAATCAGTGGTCAGAAAAAACTGATCACTGATTACTGATTACTTTTTTTGATCCCTCGCGCCGGTTTCGGGAGAGCCCAGGGTTTTATAGGTAAGAGCCGCAAGTCGGTTCCCCATCTTGCAAGGAAAATAAGAGGAGATTTTACACATGAAACGCCAGATGTTGACTAAAGGATTGCCGGTGATGCTGATGCTGATGCTGGTCCTGGGTCTGAGCACCGCGGCCTGGGCCCGGCCTTTCGGCTGCGGCCCCGGGGGTATGAATATCACCCCGGAGCAGGCGGGGCAGCTTTTCGACCTCAAGCAGCAGTTTATGAATGACACCGCCAGTATCCGCAAGGCCATGTGGATGAAGCGGGCGGAGATGGCGGCCCTGTGGAAGGCCGAAACCCCGGACCAGGCTAAGATTACGGCTAAACAGAAAGAGATGAACGCCCTGCGGGAGCAGATGCAGGAAAAGATGGTGGCCTTCCGGATTCAGGCCAAAAAGATCGTCCCCTTCGGACCGGGCAGAGGCATGGGCATGGGCCCCGGCATGGGTATGGGCATGCAGATGGGCATGGCCATGGCTGGTGACGGACCAGGCATGGGCTCGGGCTGCGGCTTCTAACGAACCCCCCTACATTAACCCTTACCAGGAGGGCGGCGAGATCTTTGCCGCCCTCTTTTTTTATGGCCAGAGTGCGGTGTTTCTTCCCAAAAATATCTCTTCTTGGAAAATTTTTCTAGATAAACTTTTGCCGATATTCTAGATTAACTGGTATGATAATGAGGCTCGGACCTCCCCCCGGCAAAGATGCTTTGCCCGTGGAGATCCTGGAGCAGGGCGTGGAAGACGGCTCAGGCTGCTATTGGGCAGACCTGTTGACTGCGGTTAATTCTGAGGCTAATAGATAATTGTCTAGAAATTACCTTTATTGATCTTAAAGGCCTTTTGTTCCTCTCCTGAGCTGGGCATCAGCACGGGGCGGGGATGAAATTTATGGGTGGGCGCGGGCCTCTGCACCCGCCATCCAAGGCAGCCGGGACGGCCGCCCGACAAGACGACCGCCCGCCCCCCTCCCGCCAGGGGAGGAGGGATATGAGGTCCGAGTTCTTCTAAGGTAATCCCAAGAGGCAATACTAGCCTGTCAGCCTGATGAGCCCCCGGTAGCGCCGCTTATTTCATTCAAGGAGTAGTCTGTGACGTACCCGTGTTTGCATCGGTCGATCCGGAAATTTGCCCATTTGCTGCCGGCTGCCCTGGTTTTGGCATTCATGCTGGCCGGTTGTACTAACGAAATGACCAAAGACGCCGAGGCGGCCAAAAGCGCCAAGAACGAAGCGGCCGCTCCGGCCGCGGTAGCGGCCCCTGCAGCTACCCAGGCCCCAGCCGCTACGGCTGCTCCTGCTGCTCCTGCGGCCCAGGCCGCTCCTGCCCCTGCTCCTGTGGCTCCAGCCGCGGCCCCGGCCAATCCGCCCGCGGCGTCCCCGGCCGGTGAGAGCACCACCGCCAGCACCAACACCGCCGTCCCCGCGGGACCGCCTCCGGCAACGGCCACCGCCGCTCCCTCCACCGGACCGCCCCTGGAAGCACCTGCCGCTGCGGCTCCAGGAAAAAAGCCGGGCAAGATCAAGTACGAAACCGGTGAGGACCCCGAGTATGCGAAAAAGTGCGGTTGGCCGTTGAAGCTGCCGCAGCCGCTGCCGGGTTCGATCCTGCCGGCCAAAAGGATCGTCGCCTACTACGGCAACCCTAAATCCAAGAAAATGGGGGCGCTGGGAGAATACCCTAAAGACGAGATGCTGCGGCGGCTGAAAGCGGAGGTGGCCAAGTGGGAAAAGGCCGATCCGTCAATGCCGGTAATGCCCGCCCTGCACCTGGTGACAGTGGTGGCCCAGGGGGAGCCGGGTAAGGCCGGCAAGTACCGGATGATCATGCCGGACGTGGTGGTGAACGAGGTTTATAGCTGGGCCAAGGAGTTGAACGGCATCCTCTTCCTCGATATCCAGACCGGTCACTCCGACATCCGCACCATCCTGCCCCGCTTCGAGTGGATCTTGAAGAACCCGGACGTGCACCTGGGGATGGACCCGGAGTTCAACATGATCAAGAGCGGCAAGAAGCCGGGGACCAAGATCGGCACCTATGACGCGGCGGACATCAACTACGCCTCAGGCTTCCTTCAGGGACTGGTGAAAAAGTATAACCTGCCGCCCAAGGTCTTTATTGTCCACCGCTTCACCCGCAACATGGTCACCAATGCCAAGAGTATTGTGGTCCGGCCCGAGGTGCAGATCGTCATGAACATGGACGGCTGGGGCCCACCCTGGTTGAAGCGGGATTCTTACCGGGATTATATTATTAAGGAACCGGTCCAATATACCGGCTTCAAGCTCTTCTACCACAACGACACCAAAAAAGGGGACCCGCTGATGACGTCCCAGGAGTTGCTAAAGTTTTGCCCCAAACCGGTTTACATCCAGTACCAGTAATACCGATGCGCCAATAACCGCCTTTTTTCCGCAGGGGCGAACCTTGTAGCCGGCTAAGCTGAGGGGCGAACACCAGGTTCGCCCCTCTGTTTTAATGCAGTTTGGATGTTAACTGGGATAAGACGCCTAATTGTGGTAGCGGCTGGATAGCAGGGAAGAGGTTTTTATGAGCTGCGTCTGGCTTTCCATGAGCTGCGCCTGATGATAAGCCCGGAGGACCTCGCGCTCGTAGGAGGCATCGCAGGTGGCATTATAGACGTGCAAAACCTTCCTGATGTTCCCGTGGTATTTCTCCATCAGGTTAGCCAGGACCGCGGCCCCGCCCATGATATTTTCCCGGGGGTTATGGGGGTCAACGCCATATTTTTTGGCGGTGTCCTGATGTAACTGCATCAGTCCGTAGCACCTCCCCGACTTGGCCTCCGGGTCAAAGCGCGATTCGATGGCGCAGACCGCCTGAATCAGAAAAGGAGAAATGTCGTAGCGTTGGGCGGCTTCCTTGATGTAGTTCCAGTACTCCTGCTTCAGGTAAAGGTTGCCGATGCGAGGCGCGGTCTTGGGCCAGTACTGCGGGGGCTGGGCCCAGGCCGCGGTGGCCAATAGCAAACATGCAGCTATAGTTATAATGATAGTTTTCAGACCCATAGTACCTCCTTGTGTTGGGTTCCGTGGTATTTTGCTCAGGTTATCGCTGGAAATTGAGGGCTGTAGCGCTCAGATGAGAGTGTTCGGTCTGAAGCCCTTTTTAAAGCGTGCGACTATGTGGGATTTGTGAATCTTTTAACATAAAAATTTGCCAAAGGGTAGAAAAAAATGACTTCCATGCATATATAGTTAATAATTTCAATATGTTGCTAACTCATTGACCTTGGCCTCTTGCGGCCCCGCGCAGCTGAACTTCAATCCTGGACTAGCGTTGCGTCAAGTCAGATTTTTACGGATGTTGTGATGATCTTTACGGCAGGCTTTTCTCTTGGACTCTCTTTCTAAGTTGCTTAATTTAAAAGCAGCTGAAGGCTGATTGCTAAAAAAGCAGGGGCCGCTGCCCCCAACGGAGGCACAGCAAAATCTCTCCCCAGGCGCAGCTAGGTCTTGAAAAGCGTCTCCATTTGCCATAGAATCAATAATTATTACCACTTGTTAGACATTGCCATGGCGAAATTACCGATTATCCAGTTGCCTGATCCGGTTTTGCGGCAGCAGGCTGAAGAAATTACCGAAATCAACGGTGAACTGCAGCGCCTCATCAATGATATGGCGGAGACCATGTACGCCGCGCCGGGACTGGGGCTGGCCGCCAACCAGGTGGGGGTGCTCCAGCGGCTTATCGTCCTGGACGTGGCCCACCGGGACGGGGCCAAGGACCTGAAAGTCATTCTCAATCCCTGTATCAAGGCCGGGGAAGGGCAGGCGGTCCGGGAAGAGGGCTGTCTATCGGTGGCGGATTTTTCCGCGGAAGTGCGGCGTCACGCCCGGGTGACGGTCAGCGGCTTGGACCGGGAGGGGAAACCTCTGGAGATCAGCGGCGAAGGACTATTGGCGGTGGTGCTGCAGCATGAGATCGATCATCTGGACGGCATCTTGTTCATCGACCACATCGGCCGGTTGAAACGGGGGCTCTATCTGCGGCGGCTCAAGAAACTGGCGGCCAGGGGCCAATGAAGACCGGACCCTGGCGCCTGATCTTCATGGGCACGCCGGCCTTTGCCCTGTCTTCCCTGGAGGCCCTGTTGGCCGCAGGGGAAGAAGTGGCCGCGGTGGTCACCCAACCGGATAAGCCCCGGGGCCGGGGGCAGAAGGTCAGCCCCTCGCCGGTCAAGGAGCTGGCCCTATCCTGGCACCTGCCGGTCTTGCAGCCCCGGAGCCTCAAAGACCCGGATTTCATGGCCGCACTCCGGGCTTATGAGCCGGAACTGATGATCGTCGTGGCCTACGGGCGCATTCTTACCCACGAGGTGCTGGCCCTGCCCAAGGTAGGGTTCTTGAACGTCCACGCGTCGCTGCTGCCCCGCTACCGGGGCCCGGCGCCCATCAATTGGGCCCTGATCCGGGGCGACCGGGAAACCGGGGTCACCATCCAGTGGGTGAAATACGAAGTGGACACCGGGGAGGTCTTCCTGCAGGAACGGCTCCCCATATTGGATGAAGACAACGCCGGCAGCCTGACGGCCAAGCTGGCGGACCGGGGCGCGGTGCTCCTGGTCCAGTCCCTGGAGATGCTGCGCCGGGGGGAGGCCATCCGCCAGGTTCAGGATGAGTCCGGGGTTACTTTCGCACCCCGCCTCACCCCGGAAATGCGCCGGATAAATTGGGAACTGCCCGCCAACGAAACGGCCAACTGGATCCGGGGCCTGGACCCGCGGCCCGGGGCCTACACCCTCAGCCAGGGCCAGGTGCTGAAGCTCTTCGGAGCCCGGGTCAAGAAACCAGCGGGCCATCCGGCCGCGGCCGGCACGGTCCTGGGGCTCACTTCCCAGGGGCTGGAGATCGCCTGCAGCGCAGGCAGCGTCACCATCGCCGAGTTGCAGCTGGCGGGCCATAAGCGTCTGGCCGCCGCGGAGTTTCTCCGGGGGCGCCCGTTGAGCAAGCAAGTGTTAGGGCGGTAATTTAAAACAGGGACCAGGGACCAGGGGTCAGGGGTCAGGGGTCAGAAAAAATCTCCTGACCACCGATTACCGATTACTGATTACTGATTACTGATCACTGAGGTTTAATGGACGAGGCCCCCAAAATCCTGGACGGCGGCAATTCCCTCAAGCCCCAGAAGCGCATCTTTCTGGGCCTGCTGGCGGTGACCTGCGTCCTGTTCACCGTCCTCCTGGCCGTCTTCTGGTACGTGCCCTACATGGGCCTTACCACCCTGCACCCGAAACTGCCCCTGATCCTGGGCGCGTTCTTCCTGGCCCTCCTGGTCCTGGTGTTCGTGGTGGTGGCCATGCTGGGATTCACCGTGGTCCTGGGCCGGGACCTTTTTTTCTCCCG
>JAKAGH010000427.1 GCA_021817645.1 Deltaproteobacteria bacterium | reverse complement strand
CCCCACGCACATGATGCAGGGTTCGATGGTAACATAAAGCGTGGTGCCGGGCAACCGGTAATTCCCCAGCCGGGCCGCAGCGTTTCTCAGCGCCAGCACTTCGGCGTGGGCCGTTGGGTCGCTTAAGCTGATGGGCCGGTTCCAGGCCCGGGCCAGCACCATCCCCTCCCCCACCAGCACCGCGCCCACGGGCACTTCCCCCGCGGCCAGGCCTTCCCGGGCCGCGTCCAGGGCCTCGACCATGAAACGAAAATCTGTCTCCATCTCTGCCAAAGGTATTTGTGTGGGTGGGGATAGGTTCATGTCCTGAAAAAACCTGGCAACCTGCCGATCTTTAAAACTTCTTCTCCCCTAGGAGGGGGTGGGGATGATTTGGTCAACTATCTGTAATCAGCTAAAAATACGCCACCCCCACCCCAACCCGCCCCCCTCAAAGGGGGAGGGAGTAAGAGCCTAAGACAATGAAAGGTTAGCCAGGAACGGCAAGTATGGGACTCAGGTTCTTACTTCTTCTCTCCGCAAACCTTCAAAGCCCGGCCTTCATATTCTGTCAGGAATTCCAGGGCCCGTTCTTGTTTTTTCAGGAGCGCCAGGCACTTCTCCCGGCGATCCTCCGGGAGCCCGTTCGCGAGCAGGTCTTGTAACGTCTGGCGCTGCTGCCGGTGCTCCCGGGCCAGCAGACGCACCCGCAGAATCAAGAGTTGGGCCAAAAGGGGATCGCCGGTCCACTTCAGGTAATTTAAGGCCCCGGGGAAATCGTCCTCTTCCAGGGCTTCCAGGACCAGGTGACGGTAATAGCTCCCGGGGAGCCAGCCCGCGTCGGCCACCGGCCCGGCCAGCAAGCTCCGCCCGGCCCGCACCAGCAGGTTCACACCCAGCATGGCCTAAGCCTTTTGGGCCTGAATGCCTGCGTCCACCATGTTCTGCAAGATATCCCGCAGCTCCGGCAAATCCTGGGTCAGCTCTTCGATGCGCTGCTTCACCTGGCGGTAATCATCATCCCGGCCGTCTTTGGCCCGGTCCAGGGTGTCCCGGTAGGCATCAGCCAGCCGCCGGTCCAGCCGCCAGAGACCCGCGGCCGCGCCCAGAAGTTCCAGCACCCCGGTGGTGATATGGTGGCCGGTGACCTCCTGGAAGGCCACTTCCGCCACCCAACCGGCCATGCCGCCCGCCATCGCCCCGGTGAGGGAAAGCTCTTTTCTGGCCATAACTCCTCCTCAATTTTTCACCACAAAGACACAGAGACACAAAGGTTCACAAAGAAAAGATATATTTTTGCCTTGGCTAAGCCAAGGCAAAAATAAAATCTCTTTGTGTAACTTTGTGTTCTTTGTGCCTTTGTGGTTAATCTTTTGTATTGGGCAAATTGCCCTGTCCCAACCGTTCCGCCAGGCGCTCCGTTTCCGTGAGCATCCGGCCGATATGCCTATCTTTTTCCGCCAAGCGCCGTTTCAGGGAGCGGTTTTCGGACTTCAGCCTCCCGGACTCGGAGCGGCCCAGCCAGCCCCGCACCTTGATGACCCCCAGGGTCAGGCCCACTCCCAGGGCCACCCCCAAGGTCAATCCCACGAAGAAATCCAGGGGTTTGATCTCCATTTAGAGAAAGTTTTTAGTTTTCTGTTTTAAGTTTTTAGTTAAAAGAAATTCATCTGCTAATTCCTTTGAAATATTAGCATTTGACTGGGATTATGTCAATTTGACTTCAGTTTCTGAAAGGTTCTTGTCAGGCACGGCTTCTCATGCCACAATAAGCTGCTTGCCAGGGGATTGAAAATTAAACCCAGAGACACAATCATACATAAGAAGCCATTCTAAAATGGCTTGTTGTCTTTTTACTAAAAACTGAAAACTATAAACTAAAAACTATTCTCAAATGCCGGAGGCTACGTTTCTATGAGCGACATCAAGGCCATGTACCGCACGGTGATGGCGGACCATTTTCCCCCGGAAATGACCATCAGCTTCGGAGACCAGAAGCTGATCTACCGCAAACGCACCTGGAAGCTCCCCGACTCCCAAGGCGAAGTCATCGAGATGGGGCTCAGGTACGGAGAAAACCCGGGCCAGGAAGCGGCCCTCTATGAGTTGGTGAACGGCAACCTGACCCTGGGGGCCTGCCATTTCCTGGAGCCGGGCTGGGGCCTCACCAGCAGCATTGATGAAGCGGCCATGGTCCAGGCCGGCAAACACCCCGGCAAAACCAACCTCACGGACGTGGACAACGGCCTGAATATCATCAAGTTCCTGCAGCGAAAGCCCGCGGCCGCGATCCTCAAGCACAATAACCCCTGCGGCGCGGCCTGGGCCGACAGCCTGGCCGCGGCCTATGATAAAGCCAACATGGCGGACCGCATCGCTGCGTTCGGCGGGGCCGCGGTCTTCAACCGCCCCCTGGATAAGGCCACCGCGGAGCTGGTGTCCCAGAACTACCTGGAGGTGGTGGCCGCGCCGGATTTCGAGGCCGGCACCCTGGACATCTTGAAAAAGGCCAAGGACCTGCGCATCATCCGCATCGCCCGCTTCGACCGCCTGCAGCACCTGGTGCACAACCGCTACGTGGAATTCAAGAGCCTCTGCGACGGCGGCCTGAT
>JAKAGH010000426.1 GCA_021817645.1 Deltaproteobacteria bacterium | reverse complement strand
CCGATCTGATGGAGCATCATCTGGGGACATCGGCCCGCCCGTAAATCGCGCAAGTCTTAAAGCGGGCGTCCCCGCCCGCTCCAGCCCCGGTGCAATGGTGCGCAGGGCGCACCCTACAAAAGAACTTTCCAGACAGGAGGACATCGCCATGAAACCTTCTTTGCAGCCCGGCCTGACCTTCGAGTTTCACTTCCCGGTGCCGGCAGAAAGAACCGTTCCTGCCCTTTTGCCGGAATCCCCGGAGTTTCAGCTCATGCCCCGGGTGTTGGCCTCCGGCTATATGGTGGGCCTGATTGAATGGGCCTGCATCCAGGCCATCAATCCCCACCTGGATTGGCCCACGGAGCAAACCGTGGGCATAGATTTTCAATTGAACCACTCGGCCGCCACCCCCCCGGGGTTGACGGTCACCGTCAAGGGTAAGTTGGAGAATGTGGAAGGGCGCAGGCTCACTTTTTACATCCTGGCCGAGGACGATTTCGACCAAATCTCCGAAGGCTTTCACCATCGGTTTGTCATCGACGCCGCCAAGTTTAACGCCAAGGTGGCGGCCAAGCAGGCGAAAAAGATGGGGAAGTAGAATTCCTGGGTCAAACCTTACGCCAAGCCGCTTAAGAATTATTATAAGAAGCCATGGCAAAACCGATTTTGAAGTGGTTTTTGCATTATTCAGCAAGGTAAGTTGGAAAAGAATCATCCCCCCTTTTCTAAAGGGGGGAAGGGGGATTATGTAAGCGCTCGATAATCCCCCTAAAACTCCCTTTAGGAAAGGGGGACTTTAAAAACCTGGGTTCCCTGACATCTATGCCGGTTGTGAACATATTTGCCACCTAAGACAGGTTTTGAAATGGGCTATAATGGAAAATCTTGCGCCAAAGCGTCCTTGCGTGAGATAAATCCAGGGTGAAAAATTGAATGGAACTGTTTTTTCGCTCCGGGTAAGATATATTTACGCAATTTCCCTGCATGAGATAGGATAACCAACCATGATCACCCGCGTCCCCGGCTTCTGGGTGGGCCATGCCAGTGATTTCAAGAATGTGACGGGCTGCACCGTGGTCCTCTGCCCCCCGGGCACCGTGGGGAGCGTGGATGTCCGGGGCTCCGCGGCCGGCACCCGCCAGTTGGACGCGCTCCTGGGCTTCCATATCGTCAATGAGGTGCACGGGTTGTGCATCTCCGGCGGCAGCGCCTTCGGCCTGGACGCGGCCGGGGGGGTGATGGACTTCCTGGAGGAGCGGGGCCGGGGTTTCGACGTCACCATTACCCGGGTGCCCATTGTGCCCTCAGCCGTGATTTATGATCTCTCGGTGGGCAACTGCCGGGCCCGGCCGGATAAGGCCATGGGTTATGCCGCGTGCCGGGCCGCCCGGGGTGAGCCCCAGGGGGACGGCAGCCTGGGCGCGGGCACCGGCGCCACCGTGGGTAAGCTCCTGGGAATCCAGCAGGCCACCAAGGGGGGCCTGGGCACCAGCTTCCTGGAAGGCCCCGAGGGCTTAAAGGTGGGGGCCCTGGTGGTGGTCAACGCCTTCGGGGATGTGGTGGACCCCCAAACCGAGGAGATCCTGGCCGGGGTCCGCACTGCGCCGGAGAGCCGGGAATTCGCGGATGCCATCAGGCTGATGCGCCAGGGGGTGGTGCGGCGGCAGTTCGGTGAGCCCACCAACACCACCATCGGCGTGGTGGCCACCAACGCCCGCCTTACCCGGGAAGAGGCCCAGAAGATTGCGCAGATGAGCCACAACGGCCTGGCCCGCTGCATCCGGCCGGTGCACACCCTGTTTGACGGCGACGCGGTCTTCGTCCTGGCCCAGCCCCAGGTCAACGCGGACTTACACCTCACCGGCCTGCTGGCGGAAATGGCCATCCAAGAGGCTATCATCTCCGCGGTGAAATCCGCCCATGGTCTGGGCGTGCTGCCGAGTTATGAAGATTTGCGGGGAGGGGAAAGATAGGGGTCAGTGGCCAGTGGCCAGGAAAAACAATTGATTACTGATACTGATACTGATACTGATTACTGATTACTGCCACCCTCAAAAGACATATTATGATCCCAAATATAGACTTAATAGTTTTTGACCTGGACGGCACCCTGGCCGACTCTTTGCCGGATTTAACCAATGCCGCCAATTATGCCTGCCGCCAATTGGGGGTGCCGCAGCACCAGGCTGAGGAAGTAAAAGGGATGATCGGCGGCGGGGAGCGCAAGTTCGTGGAGCGGTTCCTGGGGCCGGGTGCGAAAGGACTGGTGGAGGAGGGCTTAAAGCTCTATCTGGATTATTACAGCCGCCATTGCGGGGATCTGACCCGCATCTACCCCGGGGTGAAAGAGACCCTGCCCCGGCTGGCCGGGAAAAAGCTGGCGGTCCTCTCCAACAAGGTCCAGAGACTCACGGAGAAGGTGCTCCAGTCGTTGGGCATCTTTCCCCTTTTCGCCGCGGTCCGGGGCGGGGGCAGGGATTTGCCCCTGAAGCCTTCCCCGGAGCCGCTGCTGGCCTTAATAAAAGACTTGCGGGCAGAACCGGCCCGGACCCTGATGGTGGGGGACAAGACCGCGGACATCCTGGCGGGCCAAGGCGCGGGGGCCCGGACTCT
>JAKAGH010000081.1 GCA_021817645.1 Deltaproteobacteria bacterium | reverse complement strand
CGAGGCCAGGAATTGCCGCCACACCGGGCTCTACACCTATTCCTGCAGTCCTAAGCATCTGGCCTTATACCAGAAATTCGGGTTCTGGCCCCGATGGCTCACCGCCATCATGTCCAAAGAAGTGCTGCCGGTGGCGCCGGCAGGCGAGGTCAGCTTTTATTCGCAGACGCCGGCATCCCAGCGCCCGGCTCTGCTGACCGCCGCGGCCGGGCTTACCGACGCGATCTACGCCGGGCTGGACGTGCGCCGGGAGATCGAGGCCTTGCAGATCCAGGGGCTGGGCGATACTGTGCTGCTCTGGGACGACCCGGGTCTGGCGGCTTTTGCCGCGGTACACTGCGGCGCGGGCTCCGAAGCCGGTAGCGGCGCGGGCTTTATCAAATTCGGCGCAGCCCGCCCGGGCCCCCGGGCAGGACACCGTTTCTCCCGGCTGCTGGCCGCGTGCGAGGCCTGGGCCTCGGCCCAAGCGCCCGGCGCCTCCTGGCCGGGATAAGCCTGGGCCGCCGGCCCGCGTATGAGCAGATGCGGGCCCGAGGCTTTCAAATCGATCTGGTGGGGGTATGCATGCACCGGCCCAACGAGCCGGGGTATCACCGCCCCGAGGCCTGGGTCATCGATGATTGGCGCTAGCCATTAGGAGAAGGTCAATGGGCCAGGGAGCCGGAGTCCCTTTGCTGTTGCTCCATTATCCTGCAATTTGAGGTTTTTAAATCAGAAAGAAAACCAACCAGGAAGCCGGGCTCCCAGGGGTTCAGCTTCTCACCGGAATCTCCACCCTGACCTTGCCGTCCAGGAGGGCCCGGAAGCGTTCGGCGTCCTCCATGGTGCCATATTCCGAGCCGTAGTGCATGGGAATAGCCACTTGCGGGTGCAAGGCCAGGGCCGCCTGGGCCGCTTCCTCCGGGCCCATGACGTTGAAACCGGAAATCGGCAGCAAGGCGATGTCCACCCGGAGATCACGCATCTCGGGGATGAAATCCGAATCCCCGGCAAAGTAGACCCGCAATCCCTCAAGAGTGACGATGAAACCCAGGTAGCCCTGCCGCTGGGGGTGAAAGCTCATCTGCAGGTTATAGGCAGGCACGGCCTCGATGAGGAAGTCCCCCACGGTTTCCTGCTGTCCCGGCGCCATGGCAATGACTGGAGGTGCAATATGCTTGGCCGCGTGCGTCTCCGCCAGGATGACGGTATGCATCCGCCGCACCTTCTCGATATCCACCGGAGAACAGTGGTGCGGATGGTCGTGGCTCACGAGGATGATGTCCGCGGCCCTGAGGCGGTGCAAGGCAAAGGGATCAAAGTAGATTAATGGCTCGCCTTCATAGACGAAGGCGGAATGCCCCAGCCACAGTAGCTTGTCTAAAACCCGCTCCAGCATAAGGTCCTCGCTGCCTTTGATGAGTTGGGGGAGAGGCCGGAGGTATTCCGGCCGCTTATTTATATTGGTAAACATGCCTACCTCCCCTGTCAAAGACAGAAATGATTCATGAAGCCGAATTCGCTTCTTTGATTGGAAGCCATTGTAAAACCTCTTTTTTGTGTCATCCTGAACGCAGTGAAGGATCTCAACGCTTCGAAAATACGAGATTCTTCGCTTCGCTCAGAATGACAAATTAAGATAATTGAGGTTTTGATACCATTTTGATGTCAAACATAGAGTTTTGCCTTGGTGGGGCGGGCCTCCGTGCCCGCCTGTGGCCAGCAGCACAATGGTTAATTTTTCATAACTATACCTTTGACGTCAAATTGGTATGAAATGGCTTCTAAGCAATCAAAAAGACCGAGGTTTATCGGCGTGCATCGGCGGCTAATTTTCTAACGGCCGATAAACGCGCATGAACGCCGTTGGGTCCGCTCAGCCCTCGATCAGGATCAACTGGATATCCATGACATTCGTACCGGTGGGTCCGGTGATCAAGAGATCATCGATCTTTTCGAAGAAGGTATAGGAATCGTTGTCCGCCAGATAATACCGGGGTTCCAGACCGCGAGCTAAAGCCCGGGCCACCGTTTGTCCGTCCGCCAGGGCTCCGGCCGCGTCGGTGGGGCCGTCAGTCCCGTCAGTGCCCGCGGCCAGCAGGCTGATCTTATCACTGCCGCTGATCTCCAGCGCAAAGGCCATGGCCAGTTCCGTATTCCTGCCCCCCCGGCCGGCACCGCGGACGGTAACGGTGGTTTCACCCCCGGAGATGAGGCAGACTTTGCGGCCCGGGGCCAGGGTCTCCTTAACCTCCAGGGCCCGGCGGGCGAGACCCCCGGCGGCCACAGCGGCCTCGCCGCTCAGGGTCGTAGAAATCACGCTGGTTTCGTACCCCAGGCTCTCCGCCACCTTTTGCGCCGCGGCCACGGCCAGGGAATTACTGCCGATGATAAGATTCTGGACGTAGCGGAAGACCGGGTTTCCCGGCTTCGGCGTCTCCGGAATGAATCCCTGGCCCCCCTGGGTGATGATCTCGAATACCCGCGGCGGTATCTTCTCTTTCAGCTCGTATTTGTCCATGATCCCCTGCACCTCTTCATACGTGGAGGGGTCGGGAGCCGTGGGTCCGGAGGCGATGACATCCAGCCGGTCGCCGATGACGTCGGACAAAAGGAGGGACACCACCTGAGCCGGGGCCGCGATCTCGGCCAGCCGGCCGCCTTTGACCGCGGAAATGTGTTTCCGCAGGGCATTGAGTTCATCGATACTGGCTCCGGAGGCCAACAGGAGCCGGGTAGCCTGCTGCTTTTCGCTAAAATCCAGGGGTGGAAGCGGCGCGGGGAGCAGGGCGCTGCCGCCCCCGGAGAAGGCACATAGTACCAAATCCGCCGCGGTGCACTCTTTGAGCCGATCGAGAATGAATCTGGCCGCGTCCAGGCCGGCTGCGTCCGGCACGGGATGGCCGGCTTCCCTCACCCGCGTTTTTTGCAGGGGGAGGCCGTGGCCGTTCTTGACAATGATCCAGCCGGTGGTGAGGCGGTCCCCCAGAATTTCTTCCAGGGCCTGGGCCATGGGCGCCGTCCCCTTACCGGCCCCGGTTACTATGATCCTCTGAAAGCGATCGAGCCCATAGAACCGGTCACCTACCCGCAGCCGGCTCCCCGCCAGCGCCACGTGACGCCGGACCGCGGCGGCAGGATCGACGGCCCGGAGACCGGCCCGAAAGATGGTGGTCAGTAATTCTTTGATTGGTTGATCCATGTTCAGGGCTCAGGTTTGGGCCACGCTGATGTCAGCTACGGGGACCGGGGCCTTGGACCTGGTGACTACCACCAAAATCGCGCCGCAGGCCATAAACACGGCGCAGACCAGCAGCCCGCCGGCATAACCGTAAGGCGAATCTTTGAGAGCGCCGATGATGTAAGGACCGACGAATCCACCCAGGTTGCCGATCGAATTGATCACGGCAATGCCTCCGGCCGCGGCCGTGCCGCGCAAGCGCATCAAGGGCAGCGGCCAGAAGGTCGGCATGGCGCAGAAGAACCCCACGGCGACGCAGACGAACCCCAGCGTGGCCACGGTCTGGTTGACCACCGGGGGGAGATTGGCAGCAAGGTCCTTTTGGGTAGTGCAAGCCACCAGAGCGAAGCCCAAAGCCCCGGTGAGCATTGCCGCCAGGACATGCCATTCCCGCTCCTGTTGGCGGTCTGAGTGACGTCCCCAGAAAAACATCGTCAGGGCGCCGCACAGCGGGGGGAGGGCCAGGATCCACTTCAATTGCGGCCCAGCAATGCCCACCCCATCACTCCCCAGCACCGTGGGCATCCAGAAGTTCAAGCCATAGAGCCCCACCGTCATGCAGAAGTAGACCGCGCTCAGAGCCAGGATAGATGGATGGAGTATGGCCCGCAGTAGTGACAGGTGGGGTTTGTGGGAGTTTTCCGCATCCAGCCTCTCTTGCAGCCATGCCGCCTGTTCGGGCCGGAGCCAGCGGGCCTCGTGCGGCCGGTCAGTCAGAAAGAACAGCACCACCACGCCGAGGAGCACCGCGGGAATGGCTTCCACAATGAACATCCACTGCCAGCCGGCCATGCCCCCCACGCCGTTGAGCTCCAGTAAGTACCCCGAGAGCGGCGCGCCAATGATACCGGAGAGCGGGATGGCAGCCACAAATAGGGCCGTCATTCGAGCGCGGATGGTGGCGGGGAACCAGTAGGTCAGGTAGAGGATCATGCCCGGGAAGAACCCGGCCTCGGCCGCGCCCAGAACGATGCGGTTGGCGATGTAGGTTTTGGGCCCCACGACCCAGGCAGTTGTAGCGGCCACCAGCCCCCAACTGATCATGATCCGGGCGATCCATTTGCGCGCGCCGAAGCGGTCGAGCAGGAGGTTGCTGGGAAGCTCAAAAAAGAAGTAGCCGATGAAGAACGCGCCGGAGCCGAACCCGTAAAGGGTCCTGCTGATATTGAGGTCCCGGTTCATATCCATGGCCGCAAAGCCGACATTGGCCCGGTCGAGGAAGGCAATAAAATAAAGGAGCATCATGAAGGGAAGGAGCCGCCAGGTGACCCGCCGGAGGGTATCATTTTGCAGTGCCTGAGGGTAATGCGCCGGTTCCATGGTCTGCCGCCTTAAATGATATGAGTATAGAACCCTCAAAATGTTATAATTGTCATTCTGAGCGTAGCAAGAATCTCATATTTTCGAAACGCTGAGATCCTTCACTGCGTTCAGGATGACAGAAAAAAAGGTTTTGCAATGGCCTCTAGTGTGGCGTCCCAGGAATAAGTTACAAAATATCACCTCTGAATATGCCCAATATTATTCCCTCTCCATTCGGGGGAGAGGGTGAGGGGGGCGACTCTGGCTAAGTGGCTGTAATCAGCAAAAAGTCGCCACCCCCACCCCGACCCTCCCCCCCTCGAAGGGGGAGAGAGAAAGACAGGGCAAGTTTATGCAAGTTATTCATGGGACATGATAATAGTATTTTCTAGTGATGTGATCACTATTACCATTATATGATGTTGGCAAGAAATATTTTAGCCGATATCGAGGAACCGGGCAGGTCTGAGCTAAAGCCTTTCTTGATATCCCTTCTGCCAGTGATTAGGTTGCAAAGCATTAGTTGACTTACCGGCCACGCCTCCGTAGCCTTGGTGATATGGGAAACTATTTGAGCCCACCGCCGCTTTTTCCAGAATTCAAGCCCCTGGGCCTCGAGGATCAGGAGATCCTGCGCCGGCTCCTGTGGGAGTATCAACCGGAAACCTCTGAGTTAACCTTTACCAATCTGTTTATCTGGAAAGATCACTATAACCTGGCCTGGTCCCTGGACCGCGATTGGCTGTTGATTATCAATGCTGCTGCAAATGGCGGAACTTGGGCCTTCCCGCCCCTCGGGCCGCCGTCCAGAACGGAAATCTGCCTGAAATTGCTGCAATGGCTCCGGGAGGAAAAAGGGGTTAGAGGTCCCAGAATTGAGCGCGCCGATAACCGGATCGTGGCGGAATTGGCCGGCACCCCCGGATTGATCATCGAACCTCTGAGGGATCATTTCGATTATCTCTATCAATCTGCAGACCTCATTCAGCTCCAGGGCCATAAATATCAGACGCAGCGTAACCATATTAACCATGTGCGGCGTTCATTTGCTTATGTCTATGAGCCGCTGCAAGAAAAACATCTCTCCGCCTGCCTGCACTTGGCTGATACCTGGTGCGCGGTGAAAAGATGTGTGGAAGATTTGAGCCTGGCCGGGGAATGGGAGGCGGTAAGAGCCAGCCTGCGAAATTTTCAGCAACTCAACTTGCAGGGCGGAGTCCTTCTCATTGATGACCAGGTGGAGGCCTTCACGCTGGGGGAACTGCTCAATCAGGAAACCGCGGTAGTCCATATCGAGAAGGCCAATCCCGAGATCTCGGGATTATATGCGGCGATCAACCAGGAGTTTTGCCGCCATTGCTGGTCCCAGGTGCCGTTCATCAACCGGGAACAAGACCTGGGAGTCCCGGGGCTCCGCAGCGCCAAAATATCCTACCATCCCCAGCGCCTGATCGAGAAATTCCGGATCCGGCTTGTTTAGGCATGCTTAAGAACCTGGGGCAGGTTTGGCAAAAGTTTCCAGTGTGACATCCCAGGAATGCCTTGCATAACTTGACCAGTCTTTCTCCCTCCCCCTTCGAGGGGGGAGGGTCGGGGTGGGGGTGGCGTCTTTTGGCTGATTACAGCCACTTAGCCAGAGCCGCCCCCCTCACCCCAACCATCTCCCCCGAGGGGAGAGGGAATAATATCGGTCATATTCAGAGGTGATATTTTGTAACTTATTTCTGGGACGTCACACTAGGAAGGTGGCCGGTAATTAGCCGCCAGGAAAAATCCCGAGGAGATCATGAGGGTGGCGCCGCCGATGATCACTGCCAGTGATTTGCCCTGCCATAACCCCACAAACCAACGCCGGAACTTATCGACTATTACATTCGCCTTGCCGCCCAGAAGTTCCATTTCGCGCAAATACTCCTTGGAATCTTCCGGCCGGAGCGGATAAAGAGTGCCATCCGCGCCTTCGTAACCGTAAATACCGGACTCATTCTTGCCGGCATGATGGTAAATCAAGGCGGCGCTGCCCCAACCCACCAGGAGGATGATGGCGCTGATAAGATTAAGATAGACCCGCCGCTCTCTCAGGTCCCAGGTCATGTTCTTCCCGCTTTACCTGCATAATTCTTCAAGATCGATGGCCTGAAGATCAAAAAACACAATGCCACCGATGATGGATCACGGCTCCAGCCATTTCCTCCAGATCGGCTTGCTTCAGGCCGGTCTTTTGGGACCAGCCGGGGTAGAGGCGTTCCATGACCTCAACCTGGAAATAAGCTCGCACCTGTTCCGGGTCCTGGAAATATGCACCCCGGTCGAACCCGGTAATATCCGAAATATAAGTCAGGGTTCTGACAACACAACACATCAACATATCCTCTGAGAAATTCTCACCAGAAAGCGGGAAGCAAATTGTTTCGCCGTCTTCAGAAGGTCCGGTTTCAAGTTTATCAGATAGAATTTACCGGATATAAAGGCCAGGGGGTGGCAGGTTGACGTTTGCCCAGGCCTGTAAGAGCACATGGGTGCAATCCACGGTGGAATCGGCGCCGTTGAGCCTTTGGGTTATAAACTGAAAACCGGAAATTGATAGCTATCTTTAATCCTGCGTTCTCCAGCCCGTGATCAGCACCGCGGTTCTGCCTGCCTCCGTCCAATTATATAACCACTCGATTAAGGGCCGCTGCACGTGGACGCAGCCGTGGGTGGCTAATCCTCTTTTCTCCCGCGGCGGCGGCACTTCTCCTTCGTGAATAGCTTTTTTGCCGTCATAATTGAAAAATATGGAGAAAGGCATGGGGGTCTGGTACCTCCGCGAATAATATCTTGCTTTTTTCACGCGTACCAGATAAACGCCAGGTTCGGTGGTAGTTTCATCATCGCCGGTCAGCACCGCAAAATCTACCAGCTTCCTCCCCCACTCATAAGCTGCGCCCACTTGCTTGAGTTGATCAATCCAGATCACTTTTTCATACATCTGGAAGGGGTTGGCCCCCAGAGCTGGAGATGAAAGAATATTAGTTAATAATAACACGGAAAACAATAAACGCATGAAGTTTCACCCTGGCCCGGTCCATTCTGCCATTGGCTTTTTTAACCGGGATTTCTCCAAAAATATCGACCAGCGGTTCTAATTGTTGGGGCTTTCTCTATCCTGCGACTCCCTGATAACGCGTTGCTTCAGTTTCTTCGAAGGCGCGGGCTGCTCCGGTGGCTTCGGGGCGGCCGCCACGCGGGGGGCGGGTTTCGGGGCGGGCGGGGGAGCCACCACGACGGGCGGGGGAGCTACGATGACGGGGGGAGGAACCACGACGACGGGTGGAGGGGGCGGCGCCACCGCCACAACCGGATAAGCGTATCCCCAACAAGGAGTATAACCTCCGGAGGAATAAGCAGCGCCCCAAACAGGGCCCCTTCTCCACGCCGAGAAGGAATTATGGCGATTGGAGAAGCCGCGGCCATAGAACCCGCGATTAAAACTCCCACCACGGCCACGGCGCATAGCTGGACCCCCAGGAGATGAACCAGGCCTGGAAAACCCGCCACGGCCACCGCCGGATCCCATAGGTTGAGCCTGGGCCGGGATGGCCGCCGTTAGGGCGATCATGAGTAAGAAAATCAAGATGATAGTTTTCATATCCTTGCCTTCTTTCGAAGTGTTGGCATAAATGCGAAAGGCGCCGAAGGGCTCCTATCTTATTTGGATAGGCTGATAAGGATAATTGTATGTAAACCTAATAATCATTTTTATATGATCAAAATGACCATATTGGGATTCTCGGGCAGTGGAGAGTAATGAGAAGAGCTAAAACCGAGGTAAAAAGTTACATATGGGAAAAAAATCTATGCCAAGATCAATCAAGGTATGACAGGCAAAATAGTTGCACAGCGGTGAGCCGCATGGGCCGAACCTGTTGCCTCTAGAGCTCATCAAGGACTTGCAGCCGCATATTCCGAACAGCACCATCGTGGAATGCAACGTTCTCTATCCAAGTCCGAGGAAAACCACCAAAGGGCATCTGGAAACTCTGAAAATCAATGGATTCGATTTTTGTCCGGTCGATATCATGGACGCGGACGGCGACGCTACGCTTCCCATACCGGGAATGCGTGAGTTTTTGGATGCATGGTTGGCCCTTCCTTAAAACAGCGCCCCTTTACTCCGGGGGTGCATTTCACCGAGGTCGCGGTGGGCAAAAATCTTTTGAGCTACGATTCCCTCTGCGTCTACACGCACTTTAAGGGCCATACGAGCGGCGGTTTTGGCGGATCGCTCAAAAACATCGCCATAGGCTGCGCGTCAGAACAGGTGGGCAAGCGGCAGACCCACGGCGAGGGTTGGCCTAAAGGGCCGCTCTTTCTGGAGCGCATGGTGGAGGCTGGCAAGGGGATCAGCGCGCATTTCGGCCCGCATATTACTTATATCAATGTCCTGAAGAACATCTCCATGGAGCGCCCGGCAAGAAGGAAGACGCGCTCCGCCTCGGCGCCGGCGAAGTCGTCGTCTCCTGCCATGCCGACGAGATGCAGAAGCAAACCGGCAGCTTCGACTTCATCCTCGACACCATCTCCGCCGATCACGACCTCAACGCCTATATCAACCTGCTCCGCCGCGACGGCAACCTCACCCTATACGATTCAAGCATAACGTTTTTCACCGTAATGGTCTGAGCGCCTCTTACGGTTATCTGGCTAGGGAGGAAATTAGTATGAGAGAACGGCTTTTATCTACCCCCTCCCATACCTCCCCCTTTCATCATCCCGCCCCCCATGGGGCCGCCTCCCATCATGTCGGAATCCCTACCGCCGCGGCCTGCTCTGTCTGAGCCTGGTCCGCCTGATTGCTCTTGATTCCAGAGCGGCATACCCTGCTCATCCAGCAGATCCAGCGTCCGCCCCTTCTTCTTAACTTTGGCTGCGAAAAAAGCGGGCTTATCTTGGTGCATAACCTTGAAGCCTTTTATCTCCAGGGTCTCGTTTTTCTGGAGCGTAAACTTTTGCTTGGTCAAATATGCGGCGGTCCCAGGTAAACCTCAATATTCCCTTTTTCGGTCTTGAGGACCAATCCCCGGACCGCCATGCCCGGCAAAGATTGCCAACTGGCCAACCCATAACTTCCCAGATTCTCCACCTGTCCGGCAATGGTGGTAGCCTTGCGGAGATCGAACCTTGGAGGCCCCTTCCGTCCCTTGCCTCCCCCTGGGCCGGGACCTCGCTTTCCCCCCATGGGTCCGCCCATCCCTCCGCCGCCCATAGGTCCCCCCATGCCGCCCCCCAGCCCCTGGGCCCCCACCGGTGAGGCCTTGGCCCGGACCATGACGAGAAACAAGGGGGTCAACCATGAACCTGCTGGTCTCCTCTCAGTTGCCATCATTCTTTAATCCTTTCTGGGTTTGGATTTTCGTAATAAAGGACCCACACTGCTCCTCTGGAGCTTCGGCCACCCTGATGTCTGCCGCGTTCCAGCCCCCACCCAGGGCCTTATACAACGAGATGAGGTCGGTAAGGAGATTTGCCGCCGATTTGCTCAGGTTGCTTTGGGCGGTGTAAAGGGAGTTTTCTGCGGTCAGCACATCCAGAAAACTGGTGAGTCCCCGGCGGTAGCGCTCTCGGGCCAAGGCTACGGCCACCTCATTGGCTTGGACGGAATCGGCCAGGATCAGGTGCTTCCTCTGCTCCCCATAGTAAGCCGCCAGGTAGTTCTCCACCTCTTCCAGGGCCTGGAGAAAGGAGGCCCGGTAATGGGCGAGTTTCTCCCGGTAGACGGCCTGCTTATTTTTGACCGTCCCCCGGGCTTTGCCGCCATCGAAGAGATTCCAGGTGACCCCCGGGATCAGGGACCAGTAGCGGCCGCTGGATACCTTCAGGAACTTTGACATATCGGTGCCTTGTAAGCCTAGGGCCGCGGTCAGGTCGAACTTCGGATAGAGTTCCGCGGTGGCCACGCCGATATCCGCAGACGCGGCTGCGAGCTGCCGCTCCACCTGCCTCAGGTCGGGTCGCCGGGCCAGCAGATCAGAGGGTAAACCCGCGGCCATCACCCTGCCGGCCTGTGGCAGGGGCCGGTTCACCAACAACTGGGCCTTAAGGGCATTGGGCTCCTGGCCCAGGAGGATGCCCAAGCGATGGATGGATTGTTTGATGGAGGCCTCCAGGGCCGGCAGGTTCGAGGCGGTGGCGGCCTTTTGCGCCTCCGCCTGGGCGACGTCGAGATAAGTGGTCAGCCCCAGCCGGTAACGCTCCCGGGTGACCTCTACGGTTTGCTCCTGGGACTC
>JAKAGH010000080.1 GCA_021817645.1 Deltaproteobacteria bacterium | reverse complement strand
GTAGTTGGCAATGACCTTGAGGGCCGGGGCGCGCTCGAGCACTTCGGCATCGATGCGGTCGGTAATCGTACACAGGAGCCCCTCCTTGTCGGCGACGCTACCCAGGAGCCTCTGCCTCTCCAGGGGAGGGTCAGCGTCGTAGCTTTCCACCTGATGTTCCCGGGCAATCAGGGATAACACCTCCGCGGGCAATCTGGCAGTTACCAAGACTTTCATGATGACCGATTCCTCCTGTGTCTGTTGCTGTCGCCCAGTATCATAATACCTGACCGGGTTTTTGCAACCTCGGGGAAGACGCTGCCTGGCTTAGAAGCAGAGATTGAAGTTTTTCAGAAATCTACTTGAAAATATTTTCTTAATACTTAATATTGGAATAAATAACCATACTGGGGTATAGTATATTTTGGGAAATAAAAGTTCAAGCCGCATCCCGTCATCCTGAAGCGACAGGGTGCGCCGGCAGGAATAAGCCTTAAAAGGCTTATAATTCTAGATAATTATAGGTAGGTTATGTATCCATCGGACGAAATTAAAAAGCAGATGCAGCGGGAAATTCAGTCGCGGTTAAAAAAGATCGAAGGACAGATCCGGGGCCTGCAAGGCATGATTGAGGCGGACAAGGAGTGTGAGCAGGTCCTCACCCAGGCGAGGGCCGCCCACTCTGCCTTAAAAGCGGTCTGTAACCTGATTATGAAGGTTTATCTGGTCAAATGCTACGGTGAAACCACGGAGCAGAATGCCGAGGGAGTTTACACCAAGCTGGACAAGGCCATAGACATGCTCTCCAAGTTCATTGACTCCTAGGTGCCTCAATTAAAGCCAATTTCCCGGAGTTAAGCCGGGACCAGAAAGCCAAAGGAGAGAAAGGATGACAACTATCGATCTCACGACGTTGAAGGCTGCCGCGGTGGTTGATTGCCGGGGCAGCGCCTGCCCGGGGCCGCTGATGGAAGCCAAGAAGGCCATCGCCCAGGTGAAGGTGGGGGAAGTTCTGGAGGTGCTCTCCAGTGATCCGGGCACCAAGGAGGATATTCCCCTCTGGGCCAAGAAAGTGGGCCATGAATTTATCGGCTCTCTGCCCGCGGCTGGTTACGACCGCATTTTCGTGACCCGGAAAAAGTAAACGGGGCCTCATGGGGCCATGCACAGCAAATCCTGGCTTCTAACGGTATTTCTCTTATTGAGTTTGTTGGCGGCTCCGGGCCTGGGCCTGTCCGCGCCGGCCGAAATCAAGTACATTGACCCGGCCACCCTGAAAGCTATGATGGGAGCCCCTGACGTGATCATCATCGACGTCAGCCGGGGGTGGTGGACGTACGACCAGAAGATTGTCGGTTCCCTGGTCCATCCCGAGGAGACGGAAACTTGGGCTGCGGGGCTGCCCAAGGCTAAGAAAATCGTCCTTTATTGCGGCTGACCCCTCGACTTTGACAGCGTCCGGGCGGCGCGGGAATTGATGGCAATGGGGTTTCGCCGGGTAATGGTTCTCAAGGGCGGCTACGGGGCGTGGAAAAAGGCCGGTTACCCCCTGGAACCCAAGAATTACAAGAAATGACCGGGGGATTCTTTAAGAAAACGGAGGCCTCATGGGGGCCGGAAAGCATGCGGGAAAGATCCTGATCCTGGCCGAAGACGCCTGCGCCTATCCCGGGGCCGATGCCACGGGCCAGGGGCACATGAGTTATTCGGCCGACACCTATATCCTGCGGGTCAAGGCGTCGGTGCTTTTCCCGGAGCAATTTTATCTTGATTGCTTCAGCAAAGGCATCGCCGGGATCATCATCATGTCCTGCGGCGCGGAGACTCCCTACCCCGGGGCCTATGAAGCTCTGGCCCGGCGCATCGACCGGGTCTACGTCCTGATGAAGGAAAGGGGCCTGGACATCCGCCGCCTGCGCCTCACTGCCATTTGCACCGTCTGCACCCGGGCCTTTTTGAAAGAAGTGCAGCAGATGCAGGACCTGGTCTGCCAATTGGGCGCGCCCGGAAGCGAGGCAGCGGCGGCGCCGGCCGGTGCGGCTAAAGCACTCCAGGAGCAATAGGCATGGGTTCCCGGCAAAATCGGCGCTTTGACGCCCTGGTCCTGGGCGGGGGCATCGCCGGCCTGGAGGCGGCTCTCAATCTCGCGGAACAAAATTTCGCAGTGGCCGTGGTGGAAAAAGACGCGTCCATCGGCGGCAAGATGATCCGCCTTTCCAAGGTCTTTCCCACCCTGGATTGCTCCAGTTGCATCACCACCCCCAAGATGGCGGCCGCAGCCCATCATCCTAACATCGCCCTCTTCACATACTGTGAAATGCAGACCCTGGAGCGCCGGGGTGAAGATTTGGTGGCCGGGATCCTCCAAAAATCCCGCTACGTGGACGTAGAGAAGTGTATCGGCTGCCGCCAATGCGAATACCAGTGTCCCGTGCTGGTCCCCGACGCCGAGCAGGGGGGCTTTGCCGCCCGCAAAGCCATCTACATCCCCTTCTCCAACGCCATTCCCCAGAAGGCCCTGATCGATACGGATAACTGCATCCTTTGCGGCCGCTGCGCCAAGGTCTGCCCCACCCAGGCCGTCAATTATTTTGAGCAGCCGGAGGAATTCCATTTAACCGCGGCCGCGGCGGTGATCGCCACCGGTTTTGAGGCGATCCCTCTGGAGGACAAGGTCCAGTACGGCCAGGGCCGGATTCCCAACGTCATTACGGCCCTGCAGATGGAGAGACTGCTGGCGCCCCACGGTCCTTACAACCGCGTCCTCCGGCCTTATGACGGCATGGAGCCGGATTCCATCGCCTTCATCCAGTGCGCCGGTTCCCGAGACCAAAGCTTGGGCGTGCCTTACTGTTCCCGGGTCTGCTGCATGTACGCCATCAAGGAGGCCATGCTCCTGTCCGGCGCCCTGCCCCTGGCGGATATCGCCATTTACTACATGGACATCCGGGCCTTCGGCAAAGGCTATGAACAGTTCTATCAAACCGCCCAGGCCATGGGGGTGAATTTTGTCAAAGGCAAGGCGGCCTACCTGGACCCCGGGGAGAACGGGGCGGTCCGGGTCAGGTATGAATCCCAGGAAGCCACCGGCGGGGTGCAGGTGGCGGAGCATGACCTGGTGGTGCTCTCCCTGGGCCTGGTGCCGGCCTGGGACCCGCAAGGCCGCTGCCTTCTCTCCACCGGCGGGGACAAATTTATCAAGACCGTAAAACCTAAAACCGCCCCCACCCTGACCGATCTGGAAGGGGTCTTCGTGGCCGGGGCCGCGGCCGGGCCCAAGGATATTGTGGACAGCATCGCCGAGGCCGGAGCCGCGGCCATGGAGGCTTCCCGGTATCTCAGTAAGCAGTGAGCAGTGAGCAGCAAGATCAGGGGTCAGGGTTAGGGATTAAGGATTGGTAGGATGGTTGAAAAATAGCAAGTGAGACCACTTGAATGAACTTCTTATCCCCCCCTTTGAAAAAGGGGCGATAGGGGGGATTTGATAAGACCCTGAAATCTCCCTAAATCCCCGGTTTTCAAGGGGGAACTTTAGAAAAACGAGCACCGACGATGGCCCAAAAGAAAAAACCTGCACTCGCACCTGAACCCACGCCCGGCGGCAAAGTCGGCGTTTACGTCTGCCATTGCGGCGGCAATATCAGCGACGCGGTGGACGTGGAGCAGGTTTGTGCCCAGGCCCGCCGGGTCCCCGGGGTGGTGGTGGCCCGGGACCAGATGTTCATGTGCTCCGATCCCGGCCAGGAAATGATCATCGAGGATTTAAAAAGCGGGCTGGTGGACCGGGTGGTGGTCGCGTCCTGCTCCCCCAGCCTCCATGAAAGCACCTTCCGCAACGCCCTGCTCCGGGCCGGGGCCAATCCGTACGTCTATGAACATGCCAACCTGCGGGAACAGGTGAGTTGGGTGCACCACGGCCCCGAAGCCACTGCCAAAGCCACCCGGCTGGTGGCCGCGGCCGCGGCCAAGGCTGCCAGACTAAAACCGCTGGAGCCCATCAGGGTGGAGGTGCAGCCCCGGGCCTTGGTCATCGGCGGCGGCGTGGCCGGAATGAAAGCCGCGCTGGAATTGGCGGCAAGAGGCCAGGCCGTGGTTCTGGTGGAGAAAAGCCCTTTCTTGGGCGGGCAGGTAGCCCAGTTGCAGGAACTCGCCCCGGAGGGAGAAACCGCGGCCGCAGTCATCAGCGAACTTGCGGGCGCGGTGCTGGGGCACCCTGCGGTCACAGTTTACACCTGTGCCCAGGTGGAGGGCTTTGAGGGTTATATCGGCAATTTCAAACTCAAGGTAGTGAGAAAACCACCCCTAGGCGCGACTTATGCCGACAGATTAGAAAAACTGAGCAAGTCCGGTCAAGGCCTGGGAGAATATGTGCCTTTCGTGGGTGTCATGCCTGCCACCATTCCGGAAAGCCCTGAAGATTTCGATCTGGAGGCCGGAGTCGTCGTCCTGGCCACCGGCATGCGGCCCTACCAGCCCCGGCCGGGGGAATACGCTTACAAAAATTTCCCCGAGGTGGTCACCCTGCCGGAATTCATCCGTTTGCAGGCTGAGGCCGAAGGGGAGGGTGACACCCTGATGCTGCACGGCCGGCCCATCCGCGGCGCGGCCCTGATCCATTGCGTGGGCAGCCGCCAGATTCCGGGCATCCATGCCGAGAACGAGGGCGGCTACCTGAACGAGTATTGCTCCCGCACCTGCTGCGCGGCTACCCTTTATGCCGCCAACCTCATCCGGGACCGTTACCCGCAGACAAAAATCTTTGATTTTTACCGGGACATCCGCACCTATGGTAGGGGCCAGGAGGAACTTTACACCCAGGCGGCCGCCAGCCAGGTGGTCTTTTTCCGCTTCGAAGCCGGGGAAGAGCCGCAGGTTCTGAAGAACCCCGACCCCCAGGGGCCGCCTTTGCTGGTCCAGGTGAAAGACGTCCTGACCTTCGGGGAGGAACTGGAGGTGCCGGTGGATCTGGTGGTGCTGGCGGTGGGCCAGGAGCCCAACAACATTGCCGGCCTGGTGCAGCAGATGAAAATCCCCATCGGCGCGGACCGCTTCCTCCAGGAGGTGCATCCCAAGCTGCGGCCCGTGGAGATGTCCGTGGCCGGCATCCTTTTGGCCGGCACCTGCCAGGCCCCCTTTGACGTGGGCGAGACCTGCGCGGCCGCGGGTGCGGCCGCAGTCAAAGCCGCGGCCATTCTCGCCCGGGGCTTTGTGGAACTGGACCCCTTCGTGGCGGAGGTGGACCTCAGCAAGTGCACCGGCACCGGCGCCTGCGTGGAAGCCTGCCTGGCGGATGGAGCTCTGAGCCTGGTGGATCTGGAGGTGGCGGGCCAAAAGGTCAGGCGGGCCCGGGTCAACCCGGTGATGTGTCTCGGTTGCGGCGCGTGCGTGGCGGTGTGTCCGGAAAACGCCATCAATGTCCAGGGCTGGACCTTGAAGCAGTTCGAGTCCATGGTGGACCTGATCGTCTCCGATGAGTACCTGGAGGGGGCATGAGGCTGCCAAGCAAGGCCCAATCGGCTCTAGTTCCCTCCCTTTTTAAAGGGGGGGCAGAGGGGATTAAGGAGCGCCCCCAAATCCCCCTAAATCCCCCTTTTTCAAAGGGGGACTTTAAAGAGAGTTGCTGATGCCCGACAAAACTGTGGAAAATGAGGCCGGGAAAGAGGCCCTGAAAAAACTCCGGGCCACCCGGAAAGACCAGATTGCCGCGGCCACCAGCCGGGTGAAAGAGCAGCGCCGGGAGGTAAAAGCCATTAAGGAGAGCCTTGCCGACTCCGAGCTGACGGTGCCCGAGCTGGCCGCGGCCACAGGTTTGCCGGTGGACCAGGTCCTCTGGTACGTGGCCACTCTGAAGAAATATGGGGAAATCCTGGAAGGCCCCAAAGCGGGCAGTTATTTCCGTTACCGCCTGGGTCAACCCCCAGCCGGAGAGCCGGAGGCGGAGCAGGAATCTACTAACTAACAGGTTGAAGAATCATTTTACATGAAAATTCAGAGCTTCATAGAAACAAGGTATTTAAAGTCCCCCTTTGAAAAAGGGGGATTTAGGGGGATTTCGAGCGCTTACCAAATCCCCCCTAACCCCCCTTTTACAAAGGGGGGGATAAGAAGTTCATCTAATAAGGCTCACGAGCTCTATTTTCAACAGCCTGTAGGGAGCGCCGCCGGCCAAAAGGAACGGATATGGCCCTGGTAGACCCTGATTTTGCTGCAGAACTCAAAGCTTACGGCGTGGATACGGCTCTGGACTGCTTCAACTGCGGCACCTGTGCGGCCATCTGCCCCCTGAATTTTGAGCATTTTCCCCGGAAAATGATCCGCTACGTGCAGGTGGGGGCCAAACAAAAGATTTTGCAGCAAGCCCAGGACCTCTGGCGTTGCCTCCACTGCGGACTCTGCACCCGGACCTGTCCCCGCCAGGCCAATCCCGGGGAACTCATCCTGGGATTGCGCCGTTACGTGCTGGCGCAGTTCCGGAGGGCCTAAGATGTTTAACCCCACGGACATCATCGACCTCCTCGCGGCCAATGTGCGGCAGACCCGGAACCCCTTCGGCGTGCGCCCCTCCCGGTTTAACACCTGGTGGCGGGGTTTGAGCGGCTTCACCCGGCGGCCCGGGGACGCACTCCTCTTTACGGGCCTGATGTACCAGGCCATCCCTTATATCAACGCCACCACCCGCTATCTGGAGCGCCTGGAGGGCAGCAGTTGGGCCGGCTGCCTGCGTTGGGGCCGCTTGGTCCCCGCCTCCCTGCGGGGCCGGGGGCTGTCCGTCCTGACCTCCGGCGCGGACCGGAAGAAGTTTAACGGCATCCTGCAGACCATCTGCCGCCTCCTGCGGCAATCGGAGGTCAACTTCTTCTACCACCCGGAGATGGATTTCTACAGCGGCATCCTGCTCTATGACCTGGGAGATCAGGACGGTTTTGTCAGGCACGCCCGCTTCGTCGCCCGGACCCTGCAGCTCCACGGCGTCCGGAAGGTCATCACCGTGGACCCGCACACCACCTATGCCCTTAAAGAGCTTTATCCCCGATACACCGGGGCCTCTTTCGAAGTGCAGCCGTATTTTTCGCTGCTCCAATGCCGCGGCTCGGAGCGCGGCAACGGCAAACCGCCAGTGGTCCTCCACGACCCCTGCTTTTACGGCAGATATCTCGAGCTCTCGGAGGGGCCCCGCCGGGTGCTGCGCGACTTGGGGTTGGAGTACGTGGAGGTGCGCAACTGCGGCGAGTTCACCTCCTGCTGCGGCGGCCCCGCGGAATCGGTCTCCCCGGCCCTGAACCGGGAGATCCTGGGACGGCGAGCCGCGGAACTGAAGGCAGCCGCCGCCCCGGTGGTCACTTTTTGCCCCATCTGTTTGGCCAACCTCCTCAAGGCGGGCCTGCCCGTGGAGGACCTGGCCAGTCTGGTGGGGCGCTATCTGGCTCCCGAGGAAAAATAAAAAATAAGATATCTCACGCCAAGACGCCAAGACGCCAAGACGCAAGATAATATGAAGGATTGGTGGGCGGTGCCCACCCACATTTAATTCCCTGGTTTATAAAATAATTTGGTTGTGAGAAACGCAGTAAATTTCAAGATACCCGCGTCTTTCTTTGCGACTTTGCGTCTTGGCGTGAGGCTTTCCTTTTCGCAAAACAGGAAAACAGGAGTGGATTTACGGCAAGGGGTGAAGGCGCTGACCCCCGGCCCCAGCAGCTAAAATCTGAGGAAAAAAAGGAGGGCTAACATGGCGGAAGAGAAGGAAAAAATCGTATTAGTCGCCACCCATGCGAAAGAGGACCCGGAACGGGCCATCTTTCCCCTGTTGTTGGCCAATGCGGCCCAGTCCATGGACGTGGAAGCCGTGGTGGTGCTGCAGGCAAACGGAGTATTTTTAGCCAAAAAGGGGTATGCCGACGACATCACCTTTCCCGGCCTCACCCCTCTGAAGACGCTGGTGGACAGCTACGTGGCCAACGGCGGCAAGTTCCTGTGCTGAATTCCCTGCCTCGAGGAGCGCAAGATCAGTCAGGCTGACTTGATCCAGGGAGCAGAATTGATTAAGGCCGGCAGGTTAGTAGTCGAAATGACCAGCGCCAAATCCACCGCAGTTTACTAAAAACATGCGGGGGTGTTGCCAGGAGGCAAACACCAGGCCTCCGGGCGCCGCCCGCAGCCTTGCCAGGGTTGAGGGGGGAGCTGGGTTTCGTCCTCCCTTGACCCGTCCGCGCCCCCTCCGTTTAAAAAATAATCAGAAATATTGCCACCAACCCGGTGCTGACGTTACTAAGGCCGCTTTTGTCCCAAAATGTCTGCCGCCCGTTTCCTGACCGCTTTAATGATTTGTGGCATGGTGGAACAGGTGCCTTGGGTGATAAGAAACTTGGGAATGGGACCACCGGGATCGGTGCACAGCCGGTAGGTCGCCTTGGTTTTGGCAGAGTCAAAGGGTTCTAAAATCCATCCGCCGGAATTTTCCCGCAGGTTACCTGTTACGAGCGACCACGAGCTATGATAGCGATGTTGGGCAGCCTGGGTCTCATCCCTTAATCCCTTGATGATGTACCACCTGTTACTGCAAGGCCACGGCAAATCCACATAGCCATAGAAATAGATGGTATATTTTCCCCCAGGAACGCGGTAGGTGGACGGGTCTGCCGGGATCGGGCCGAGTAACCGCTCAACCTCTTTAGCTTGGGTGGGTTTCCTTTGCAATATTACCGGGATTTTCTCCGGGGCGACCGCCATGCTGTTGCGCATCCTGGGCATGAAATTCTTAAAATTATTAAGGTCACTGATCACCTGCCAAACGATCTCCGGGGGGGCATCTATCACCCCCATCATCTCGGCGCATTGCAGGGATTTCCCAGGATCCCCTTTGGTAGAGACAATGATCTCCCCCGCGGCCAATTTTTGGTCTAGATCAGCCTGAGTGCCGACAGCCAAGGCCAGGCCCGGGAAAAAACAGATTCCCATAAAGCCCAGGAAAAGCCAGTGCTGCAGTGAGTTTTTCATGCTGAGTCTCATAACCGGACCACAGCTTTGTCGATGGAATCGTTGACCAAATTCCCCAGGTGGCGCCCCCGCCGAGACTCGAACTCGGGACACAAGGATTAGGAATCCTTTGCTCTATCCATTACTGAGCTACGGGGGCTGGAGGATCTCAAGGAGTTGTCCAGGCCCCTGCATCGCCCGGACGTGGCGGTCAGCTTAGGCCTGGCGATTTTCTGACGCTGAGGTCATTATAAGCCAGCCAAGGCTCGTCTGCAACTAGCAGCTCCCATGCCCCCCGTGTGTTTCCCGGAGTCTGGATACCAAGCCCCAATCAACTGTCCGGAATGGTAGGGGCGCATCCGCGGGTGCGCTCCGCCTGGGCGGACATCTGGGTCCGCTCCCTACTTCATTTGACGCCGTTCCTTGTAAAAACGGGATTATGCCCGGGAGATTATTTTAGGGAGGAAATTTTTCTCACGACCTCCGGCTCCCGGTTTGACCTGAACATCGGGGGAATATTTTTTTCTAAAAGATTTATTCTAGTAATATCTGATAGTTATCCTGGATAAAAGAGATTCTCTAAAAGGCGCGACTTCCTTGATCGACGGGGGACCCTGTGGTATTATCTCGCGACTCTGGAGCATAGGCTCCAAGGGGGAGAGGCAAATGAGGCGATACCGGGTCTGGGCCTGGGTAATCATATTCTTTTTTCTTGGCGCCGCTTTGGCGGGGGCCGCGGAAATGGAGCTCTTCAAGCCCGAACAGCTCCAGGGCGGGCCCTGGTGGATCCGCGCCGAGAAAATTACCTATGATGCGCCTAGTCGTATCTATACGGCCCAGGGCCGGGTAGATATCCGCCAGGGTGACCGCCGCCTCAGCGCAGATTGGGTGCAGGTCAACGAAGCCACTAAGATCGCCAGGATGCGGGGCAACGTCGTCCTGGTCATGGGGGAGGACATCTTCACCGGCCAGGAAGGAGAATTCAACCTGGTGACCCGCACCGGAGAGATGAAGGGGGCCAGGCTCTTTCTCCAAAGAAACCATTTCCAGGTGAAAAGCTCCCTGATTCGCAAAACCGGCGATAATACCTATTATGCGGAAAATTCCACGGTCACCACTTGCGATGCGGATGTGCCGGTTTGGAGTTTCTCGGCCCAGCAGCTGCAAGTAGTCCTGGGCGGCTATGCCACCAGCCAGCATACCCTGCTCAAGCTGGCCGGTCTGCCCGTTTTTTACTTTCCCTTCGCGGTCTTGCCGGTACAGACCGAGCGGCAAAGCGGTCTCCTTCTGCCCCAGTACGGGCAGCACCGGGCCGGCGGTACGGTGGTGGAAGTGCCCTTCTACTGGGCCATTAACAACCATGCCGACGCCACCTTTTATCAGACCATCCTGACCAATCGCGGTTACATGCAAGGCGGCGAGGCGCGTTATCGGGGCCATGAAGACGCCGCTATCACTCTGAGAGGCTTCACCCTGAGCGACGGCTCCGGCGAGGCGCCGGTCAACCACCGCTATTGGGTGGCCGGCATGGTGAACCAGCCGGTGGGGGACGGTTGGCAAGCGCGAGGCACCCTGGATAAGGTGAGCGACCTCAATTATCTCAAGGACTTTAACTTCGGCTACATGGGCCTTACGCGCTTTTCCCGGGAACTCCTGGGGGACTTCGGCCGCAATCTGGAACAGGAAGAAGTGAGCCAGCGGGTCTCCACCGGCCTCTTGGCCAAGAATTATTCCTGGGCCAACATCACCGGTTTCAGCCGTTATTATCAGCGGTTGCGGTCTGATGAGCCTTTCGCGGTCAATCGTTTGCCCAGCCTGTCCTTGAGTAGTCTCAATATGCCCCTGGGTAAT
>JAKAGH010000079.1 GCA_021817645.1 Deltaproteobacteria bacterium | reverse complement strand
AGACGCCACCCCCACCCCGACCCTCCCCCCTCGAAGGGGGAGGGAGAAAGACGACCCAAGTTATGTAAGGCATTCCTGGGACGTCACACTAGATCATCCTCAAAATCCCCCTTTAAAAAGTGGGACTTAAAGAGCTGTTTTTTCTTACCCCCCTTTATAAAGGAGGAAAAGGGGATTTATTTCTGGTTCCCAAGTTGCACTTGGGAACCCTTAGGTTTTACAAAGCTGCGCTTTGCGGCTTAATCTCTCAAAACGATACCAAGTCCCCCAAGCCAAGCTTGGGACCCAATTACGTTCCCAAGTACAACTAGGGAACGAGGAAATCGATTATTGCTTTAACCTGTAATTAAGGCGGGATGCGCTTCGCTTTCCCGCCCTACACCCTTGGCTCTGCTTCTCACTCCCACTCAATGGTGCTCGGCGGCTTGGAGGAAATATCCAGCACCACCCGGTTCACCCGTTTCACTTCATTGATGATGCGGTTGGCCAGGTGGCCCAGAAAATCATGGGGCAGGCGGCTCCAGTCCGCGGTCATGGCGTCCACGGAGTCGACGATGCGGAGGGCGATGACGTAATCATAAGTGCGCTCGTCCCCCATGACGCCCACAGTGCGCACCGGCAGCAGCACCGCAAAGGCCTGCCACACCTGGCGGTAATAATCGGAGGCCAGCATCTCCTCCTGGACGATGGCGTCCGCGTCCCGGAGGATCTCCAGTTTGTCCGGGGTGACCTCGCCCAGGATGCGGATGGCCAGGCCCGGCCCGGGGAAGGGGTGGCGCCAGACGAGGCTGTCAGGGAGACCCAACTCCGTGCCCACTTCCCGGACTTCGTCTTTGAACAATTCCCGCAAAGGCTCCAGCAGCTTCAACGGCATGACCGTGGGCAGGCCCCCCACGTTGTGGTGGGTCTTGATGGTGGCCGACGGGCCCTTAAAAGAGACGCTTTCAATGACGTCCGGGTAGAGCGTCCCCTGGGCCAGATATTTGACCCCGCCGATCTTCTTGGCTTCTTCCGCAAAAATCCGGATGAATTCATGGCCGATGCGGCGGCGCTTTTCTTCCGGGTCGGTGACGCCTTTAAGTTCCTCCAAGAACTCCTGAGTGCCGTCCACGTAAATCAGGTTCAGGTGGTGGTGCTTCCGAAAAAGGTGGGCCACCTCTTCGGCCTCGTTTTTCCGCAGCAAGCCGTTGTTCACGAAGATGCAGGTCAGGCGGTCGCCGATGGCCCGGTGCATCAGCACCGCGGTCACCGAAGAGTCCACCCCGCCGGAGAGGGCGCAGATGACCCGGTTTTCCCCCACCTGCTCCCGGATGCTTTGGGTCGCGGCCTCAATGAAGGAGCGCATGGTCCACAAGGGTTTTAAACCGCAGATGTGAAACAGGAAATTAGCCAGGATTTCCTTGCCCTTGGGGGTGTGCTTCACTTCCGGATGGAACTGCACCCCGTAAATCTTACGCTTCCGGTCCCGGACCGCGCCCACCGGGCAGGTGTCGCTGGCGCCGATGATCTCAAAGCCCGGGGCCAGCTTTTCCACCCGGTCGCCGTGGCTCATCCACACCGTCTGCTGCGGCTCCAGGCCCTGAAAGAGATCGGTGTTATCGGTGATCTCGAAGGTCTTGGCCCCGTATTCCCGGGAGACCGCGGGGGCCACGACCCCGCCCAGCAGGTGGTTCAATAGCTGGATGCCGTAGCAGATGCCCAGGATGGGCACCCCCAGGTTGAAGAGCTCCGGGTCGACGCTGGGTGCGTCCCGGTCATAGACACTCCGGGGGCCGCCCGACAGGATGATGGCCCGGGGCGCGAACTCCCGAATATCCGGAAGCGGCATGATATAGGGGTGGATTTCGCAGTAGACTTTGAGTTCCCGCACCCGCCGGGCAATAAGCTGGGTGTACTGGGAGCCGAAATCGAGGATAAGGACCTTTTCCTGATGGGGATCGAGCATGCCGGTTCCTGAAAAGAGGGTGGACGGAGACGGAGCTCCGCCTGATTCATAATGTAATTAAATAATTATAGCCAGGAGAGAGGCAAAAAGCAACGGAAGTCTAAAGGGGAGAGATTAGCGGAGGGTGTGTGGGTGCCACAGATTCTTGACAATTAAGCAAGAAGCCTTAATTTTTAATTAAGTTAGCCGGTTAACCCATTTAATTAAACGTATTTGCCGGACGGCTGATATTGCCTTCTGCCCAGCCCACTATCCCGGAGGGAAGAATCATGGAAACCAAAAAACCGCAAGAGCCCATGGAATGCGCTCTTTGCGGCTATACAGCCACAGGTAAATTCGTGGGAGATATCTGCCCGCAATGCAACCTGACCTACTGGCGATGTGAAAATTGCCGCTACACGATGACCGCGGCCAACCCTCCCGAGGTCTGCCCGGGCTGTCACCAGAAGAGCGCGTTTCTCAATATCACCTGCTATACTCCGGAATGCGGCGGTCCAGGAGGAATTGATCCCAGGCTATAAAGAGCCGTCCAGCAGCTGCAGGGCGGGAAAGCGTAACGCATCCCGCCTATCTTATAAACCAATGGCGCAAGGCGGGATGCGCTTCACTTTCCCGCCCTACACTAAATACCGAGAGGCGCCAAGTATTGCTCTTCGATCTGTTGGCGGATTTGGGGAGAAGAAATGCCGTTGCCGCCATCTAACAACGCGGTCAGCCCCGCGGCGGTCTGGCGCAGCCGGGCCAGGGCTTGCTGCCGGGTCTCTTCCAGAGCTTGCCAGTCGCCCTGGGCCGCCACCCGCGCGAACGCGGGGGCCAATTCCGGCAGCAGCAAGGGATAGAGCCCCGGCCGCCAGGCCAGCATCAGGGCCAGGGAAGCAAGGTTCCGGGTCTCGATGAGGTAGGAAAGCCGGCCAAACTCGTTGGCCTCCGCCAGGGCGTCTTTGAGGCCCCGGGCCCAATGTTCCACCCGGGTCTGGGGATAAGACGAGATGATTGCAGGCAAGGCCAGGCGCAAGGAAGACTCCCGGGCCTCACCGATTTCATGACGGATCGCGGCCTCCAGCTCTGCGGCCAATAAGGCCTGGAACTGTTCCTGATGGGCCTCCGGGTCCCGGAGCAAATCTTTGAGCGCCAGGCCGTACCCGGCCAGGGCAATCTTCAGAAATTTATTGTTCTGCGCCACCGGGTCGGCCAATCTGTCCCAGATGTAGAAGGCCAGGGCCTCCTGCCGGGCGTAAATCAAGGAGCCCTGGCACAGGGCCGGGGTGCCGTCCAGGTCCCGGGCCAGCTCCCGGCCCAGAATCAGGATGTCCAGTTCCCCTTGCTTCCGGGCCTCCACCAGTTCCCCCAGGAAGAAGGTGGGTTTCAGGCCCCGGCTTAAGCCCGCGCCGTACGCCAGCCCCATGGGCAGGAGGAGGCGGTTGATCGGGCCCACCTCCTGGGGCTCGAAGCTCCCCGCGCCCCAGTAAAGAGGTTGCCAGGGCGCGTCTTCCAAGGAGTCCCAAAGCCGCTCCTGCTCCGCCACCCAGGCGAGGACCGCATCGGCGTCCGGCTCCTGCCAGGGCTTAAGCCCATGCTCCCACTTATAGAGTTGGCGCAGCCGCAGCAACAGGCCGCACAGAGAGTACGTCCCAGCCCCCCCGGCGCTGGCGAGCCGGCAGTTCCACCTGACTTGTCTGATGAATCCTCGCAGCATAGAGAGCTATAATTTATAGATGTAGCCAAAGAGCTTATAGGCCAGTTTCTGGTTCAGTTTCAGGAGGACCTTATACTCCTCCAGTGCCATAGCCCGGTTATGCAGGGACAGATTGGCCAGACCCAGTTCATAGTGCGCTTCCGGGTAGTCCGGCTCCAGGCGGATTGCCTCGATAATCGCCAGCCTGCCTCGATGATGGCGGCCCAGCCGCCGGTAGGTAATCCCCAGGTTCAGATGCGTCAGGGCGTCTGCCGGGTTAATCAGCAAGGCCCGCCGGAGGGCCGATAACGCCTGGAGATTTTTGCCGAGCCGGCTGTAAGCCACGCCCCGACCGGCGTGGGCCGCGGCGGAATCGGGGGCCAGACTGACCGCCTTCTGTAAGCTCTCCAGGGCCTCCTGGTTGCGGTTCAGATGCAGGTAAACCATACCCAGGTTATAATGGGCCATGGCATTCCCCGGGTTTTGACGTACCGACTTTTGCAGGTTCAAGACCGTCTGGCGCAGATTTTGCCGCGGCCGGTTCCGGAAACTGCCGTCCCGGCTAGTCGGGGGTTCGGCAGAGGAAGGAGGCGGTTGCTTCTTGCTCTTGAGAGGGGGGGCTGCCGGCCGGAACCCGGCCAGGACCTGTTCGTAAGCCGCGTTGATTTCCTTGAGCTTCGCTTCCGCCTTATTCTGCAACCGGGGATTTTGGCCAAAGCGGTCCGGATGCCAGACGTGCACCAGGTCCCGGTAGGCCTGCTTGATTTCCGTGCGGGAAGCGCCTGCCTCTATCCCCAGAATTTGGCAACTCCGCTTAAAATCCGGCATCTGTCACCGCTATCGTTCCTATTTCCGCCTGGAAGGTTCCGCCGCCGCGCCGGCACTGTAACAAAATTTCCCATGCCGGTGACCCAAAGAGACTATCCTCCTCACGCCGGGCTTCTCCCCCGCGGCGGGGGAAATGGGCCGGGGCGAGGGGTAAGAGCGGCAACGCGCCAATGTGTCTTGGAAATGATGCTACTTTTGCAATAAGTCTGCCAATTTTTTGGCCATCTTCGGGTCCAGGCGTTGGAGCTCCTGATATTCCTTAGCCGCGGCCTCCCGGTCTCCCATCTTGACATAATAGGCGCAAAGCCCGTAGTGGGCCTCCGGGTCATCCTTCTTCAGACTGAGGCTCTTTTTGAATTCCTTGGCGGCATCCTGCCAACGTTCCAGTTTAATATAAGAAATGGCCAGGTTGTTATGGGCCTTAACGGAATCAGGCTGCAGCTTCACCGCCTTGGCAAAGGCCTCCATGGCCTCCTGATGGCGTCCCAGTTTGCCCAAAGTCAACCCCAGGAGATATTGGGGCTCAACCCGCTCCGGCGCCAGGCGTACGGCTTCCTGGAACTCGACCCGGGCCTCTTCCCACTTCCCCTGTTTGGTCAAGGCCAGGCCCAGGTTTTCCCGGGCCGCGACCCAGCGGGGCTGCAGCCGCACCGTCTCTTTCAAGGCCTCCACCGCCTGGGGGTACTGCTGCAGATGGACAAAAGCCAGCCCCAGATGATGGCAGGCTTCCGCATAGCGAGGCTCCAGGCGTAAGGCCTCCTGATAGGCCTTGATCGCCTCCGGCCATTTTCCTTCCTTTTCCAGACGCACACCCCGCTTGAGGCTAATGCTCGCCTGGACATTAACCTCTTGGGTGGCCTTAATTTCTCCTTCGCCGACATCCTCCTCGCTCTTGGCGGCAAAAGCCAGACACTGCCAGATCATGAGGGTAGCGATGAGCAAAGCCGCGGCCGCGCCCCAGCCGCGCCGGGGCGCCCTATTGCCAACCAGATTTTTTTTGTTAAAGCATTGCCACAAGTTAATCATTCTGCGCCGTCGACATCCTTAATTCCCCCCCAAAAAGCTTGGGAGTGTATTACCGTTCCCAAGATTTGATCAGGAACGAGCTATTTGAGTATAACTTGGAACCCGGAACTATTCAGCCCTGAGCTCCTTAAATTCCCCACGTTGTCTAGGACCGCCATCTTAAAAGATTCCGGGCCTGGTCCGGAGCAAAGAAGCGCACCAGAATCATTCCAGCCAGAAATCCGCCCACATGCGCCCACCAGGCAACCCCGCCGTCTGCGGCCCGGCCCAGAACCGTAAAGGTGCCCAGAAAAAACTGTAAAACGAACCAGAAGCCTAGAAACACATAGGCCGGCAACTCGATGATCGTAAAGATAATAAAAATAGGAACCAGGGTGAGGACCCGGGCTCCGGGGAACAGGCTGAAATAAGCCCCCATCACTCCGGCTATGGCCCCGCTGGCGCCCACCAGCGGAGTGGCCGAACCCGGCGAGAATAGGAAGAAGAGGAACAGGGAGGCCAGGCCGCAGAGTAAATAGAAGAGCAGGTAGGTCCCCCGGCCCAGGGTGTCTTCGACGTTGTCCCCGAAGATGAACAGGGTCCACATGTTGCCGAGAAGGTGCAGCCAGCCCGCGTGCATGAACATGGAGGTGAACATCGGGATCACCGCCAAGGTAATGGAGCCATGCCAGAGTTGGGCCAGGAACCGCCCCGGCACAAACCCCAAAATCTGGACGACTTCCGGCAGCCGGGGGCCGGTAGAGAGCTCCAGGAAAAACATCAGGCAGTTGAGGCCGATAATGGCGTAATTCACATAGGGCCGCCTCAGAGAAGGAATGTTGTCTCTGAGGGGAATCATGTCGCGGCCCCGGGAAAAAGACGCCTCTGCCCAACCATATTACGGTTATGGTAAGGAATTTCCCCGGCCAGGGCAAGCCGTCCCCGGAACTTTATTAAGGATGGTTCACCAGCAAGCGTTTGCCGGTGCACACCAGGTCTGGAACCGCATTTTCCAGGCCTTTAGCGAGGGGCATGACCTCATCCACCAGCAGAAAGACCCGCGTAGGCCCGGCCCAAAGCTCTTGGAGGCGTTCCGGGGAGATCAAATTGCTGTCCTGGTGTGAAACCGGGTAGGGAAATTGGGGCATCCCCTGGCGCTGCACGATGTAGATGCGGCGGCCGGCATAGTAAGCCAAAGAAGCCCCGTATTCAAATTCCTCGATGCTCTCCATGACTACCAGGTCCTGGGGTTTGGCCTGCTGCCGCAGATATTCCCCGGGGATCTTATCACTGAGCTGGGGAGAAAGCAGCAACAAGGTCTCCAGGGTGAAGTAGCTGATCACCAAAGCCAGGGCCCCGAAACAGGCGACCGCGGCCTTGGGCAGCCGCCAGGCCGCCAGGGCCCCCAAAACGGCCAGCCCCGGCAGCCAGTAAGAAAACTGCCGGGCTACGGGTTTGATCAGTTGGAACATGCCGAGGAATTCCCGGCGGTTGGCCCCGCAAATCCGCTCCAGGTGCGGCAGCAGCAGCATCACTCCCAGGCTCAGCAACCCGATCAGCACTAAAGGCCAGAACAGGCTGCGATCCCGGGGCGCAGCCAGAACCCGGTCCAGCCGCCATCCCAGGATCAGGGCCAGGGGCGCCAACGCGGGCAGGGTATAATACTCAATACGGCTCGAGGACAGGGTGTAAAAGCACAAAATTACCGCCGGCCAGATCAGCAGCAGGCGCGCCTGGGCCAATACGGTCCCCCGGGGACCGGTCTCCCGCCAAAAGCGGTATAGGGACTCCGGCAGCAGCAGGGTCCAGGGCATGAGCCAGATGATGAAAAAAATCCAGAACTGGCCGAGGGGAAAAGGAATGATATCCGGGGGCTGACGTTGCCCCAAAAAACGCATCACCTGTTCATTAATGATCTGATGCCGCAGAAAACCCGGATGCGCCTGTTCCACGGCCACAAACCAGGGCACCACCGCCACGACCAGCAAGGCCAGGCCCCAGGGATTGAAAAACAGCCTGGTCAAAACGGGCCGCTGCCTGCGCCAGAGATAACAGACGCTGATGATCACAGGAAAGGCAAGGCCGATGAAGCCCTTGCTCATAAAGCCGCCGGCCAGGGCCAGATAAAAACCTGCACACCAGCGCCAGCGCTGCTCCTCCTGCCAGCGGACCAAACAATAGAGGGAAGCCAGGAGAAACAGGGTGATTAAATGATCGATGAGGATTTGCAGGTGGAGGGAAAAGAAGCCGATGCAGCTCAGCAGGACGAAACCACCCAGCCAGGCGGCCCGGGGATTGAAGAACCGCCGGCCCAACAGGTAGGTGAGCCAGACCTCCCCCAGGGTGCAGGCCAGGATGGGCAGCCGGGCTGCGGCCTCGGAAACTCCGAATATTTTATAGGCCAGGATGGTGAGCCAATAAAGGAGCGGCGGTTTATCCAGGTAGGGAACCCCGTTCAGAGTGGCCAGGAGCCAATGGCCCGCGGCCAGCATCTCTGCGGGGATCAGGGCATACATAGCCTCCGCCCGGATCAGGGGCACCCGGAACATGGGCGGCAGGTAAACCGCCAGGCAAAGGATCAGGAGAAGATATCCGGACCAGAAAACCGAAGATGAGGGGCGTCTCATCAGCAAGGAGGAAAAGGAGGCAGAGTCATCTGCTTAACGCACCCTTACCGGCTCAGGAAAGATTCCAGCGCAGCAACTGCCAAAGGTCTTTGGGCCGGTGGCCGGCCTGGCGCACCGCAGTGGGCTCGAACCCCGAATGCATCATACACTGATCGCACCGGGGGTCCCGCCCGACGCCATAGCGCTCCCAAGGCGTGAGTTCCATCAACTCCTGGAAAGTGGGGTAGTGCCCGTCGAGGATTTGGTAGCAAGGCGCGCGCCAGCCCCGGGTATTGCGGGTGGGGTTGGCCCAGGGGGTGCACTCATACTGCCTCTCCCCCCGGAGAAAACTCAAATAGAGGGGGGTGTTGGAAAAGCGGAATTTCATGCCGTTGCCGGTGAGGCGGGTGAATTTATCCTGGATTTCCTCCCGGCTCAGAAACATCTCGGCATCCACTGCGGCAAAACTGTAAGCCGGGGACACCAGCAAACCGTCAACGCCAATCTTGGCCAGGTAGGAAAAAAGGATCTCGATCTCCCGGGTGTCGCTCTCCTTGTAGATGGTGGTATTAGTGCAGACCCTAAAGCCCCGGGCTTTGGCCTCCTTGATCGCCTTGATCGCAGTATGGAACAGGCCCGGCCGTCCCAAAATTCTTTCATGGAGGGGCGCCAGGCCGTCCAAATGGACGCTCAGGGTGAGCCGGGGCGTTACCGGCAGCCGGTCCAGGGACTTTTCCAGGAGAATGGCGTTGCTGCAAAGAATAATATGCTTGTGCCGGTGCAACAGCTCTTCCACCAGCTCGAAGATGGGGGGATAGATCAAGGGCTCCCCCCCGGTGAGGGTGACAATCGGCGCGCCGCATTCAGTGACCGAGTCCAGGCACTCCTCCAGGGTCAGGGACTGGCCCAGGGTGTCCCGGTACTCCTGAATGCGGCCGCAACCCGCGCAAGAGAGATTGCACTGGTGCGTGGGCTCCAGCATCAGGACTAGGGGAAACCGCTCTTCGCCTTGCCAGCGCTTCTTCATGAAGTAGCGGGCCAGATCCAGGCTGAGACTAATAGGAAAACGCAAATTTTTCTCCTGAGGAGCGGTTGTTATTTTCGATAAAAATAAGAAACCCTCTCATTATCTAACTAATTTTAATTTATAAGCTTATCAATTTTGACGAAAAATAGCCAAATTCCGTCAAATGTAATCATGCCCCCGAAACCAGTCCACCGCATCTTCCAGGGCGCGGCGCACCGGGGTCAGGGTTAATCCTAGATATAGTACAGCTTTTGTATTGTCAAAGTACATGAATTTTTTCGCCATGCGCACCGCGGTCACGGTCAGGCGGGGGGTGGTGCGGGGGTTCAAGTATTTGGCCCAAAACTCGGTGAGGTAAGCCAGGCCCAGCACCGGCCAGTAGGGCAGTTTCACCTTGGGCGCCGGGAGGCCGCTGATCTCTCCCAACATCTGAAAAATGCGGGAAAGACTCAGGTTCTCATGGCCCAGGATGTATTTCTCCCCTACCCTCCCCTTTTCTGCGGCCAGGAGGTGGCCCCGGGCCACGTCCTGAACATGGACCAGGTTGAGGCCGGTTTCCAGATACGCGGGCATGCGGCCCTTCAAAAAATCCACCAGCATTTGCCCGGTGGGGGTGGGCCGCCAGTCCCAGGGGCCCACCGGCGTGCTGGGGTTGACCACCACCACGGGCAAGCCCTGGTGGGCGAAATCCAGGGCCACCTGCTCGGCCAGAAACTTGGAGCGTTTATAATGCCCCACCATCTCCTCGAGGCTCACCGGGGTCTCTTCCGTACCGGGGGTGCCGTCTCCCGGATTGCCCAGAGCGCCCACGGTGCTGGTATAAACCACCCGCTCCACCCCGGCCGCGGCCGCGGCGCTCAAGAGGCGACGGGTGCCTTCCACGTTGATGTCGTACATCACCGCCGGGTCCGGCACCCAGAGGCGGTAGTCCGCGGCCACGTGAAAGACGCGGCTGCAGCCTTTGACGGCCCGCTGCAGGGACGCGGCGTCCCGCAGGTCCCCGGCCGCGACTTCCACTTCCAGCCCAGCCAGGGCCGGGTGTTCCGGGTTGCGCGCCAGGACCCGCACCTGGGCGCCCGCGGCCAGCAGTTCAGTCACCACCGCCCGGCCCACAAAGCCGGTGCCGCCGGTTACTAAGGTCTTACTATTTGAGCTCAAAATTATTAATAGTCGCGGACACGGGACTGACAAGCTCCCCCTCCCTGCGAGGGGAGGGGGTTGGGGGGAGGGTGGCGACTTTTAGCGTGACCCTGCACACAAGACGCCACCCCCACCCCGGCCCTCCCCCCTCAAAGGGGGAGGGAGAAAATTCTCAGTCCATGTATTGGGATATCCTAAAGATTACGTTTTATCCTCCTGCCTCAGCGTTCACTGCCTGCAGATACTGCCCCAGGGCCATCAGCGGGAAACAGTCTCGATACAGGTGGTAACGGATCATGAAGTGGCCGGGGAAGCCGGTGCCGGTGAAGTGCTTTTCTTCCCACCGGCCTTGAAGGGTCTGAGTTTTGAGGAGATAATCCACCCCGGCTTTCACTTCCGGGGACGCGGCCTCGTCCGCGGCCAGGAGCCCCAGCAGCCCCCAACCGGTCTGGGACGCGGTGCTGGGGCCGCAGCCTTCCATTTCTTTATCCCGGTAGCAGACGCAGCATTCCCCCCAGCCGCCGTCGGGATTCTGATGTTCTTTGAGCCAGGATACCGCCCGGCGCACGTAGGGCTGGCGCAAGTCTTCGC
>JAKAGH010000078.1 GCA_021817645.1 Deltaproteobacteria bacterium | reverse complement strand
CTCCGATGGCAGTGCGGTCTATGAATTCGGCAACGTCGGGGCCCTGGCGGTGCTGCCCAAGCTGGAAGCCAAGTCGGTGCTTTTCAAGACTTTTGCCAACGTGGACGCGGTGCCCATCGCGCTTCAAACCCAGGATGCCGATGAGATCGTGGAGATCATCCGCACCCTGGCCCCTTCTTTCGGCGGCATCTGCCTGGAGGGGATCGCCGCGCCCAAGTGCTTCAGCGTGGAGAGCCATGTCCGCAAGGCCGTCCGGGAGGCAGTTTTACACACCGAATTCCACGCCGCAGGCATTATTGTCCTGGCCGCGCTCATCAATGCCCTCAAAGTGGTAGGCAAGAGTATGGATGAAGTGCGCATCGTCATCAACGGCGCCGGGGTCTCCGGCATCGGCGTGGCCAAGGGGCTGATCGTGGCGGGCATGAAGAACATCGTGCTTTGCGACCGTCACGGCGCGTTGCGGGTTTACCGCCAGGTGGGCATGAACTGGGCCAAGTCGGAAATCGCCCGGCTGGTGGGGCCCCAGGATGTTAAGGGGAGCCTGGCCCAGGTCATCAAGGGGGCGGATGTCTTCATCGGTCTATCTGCGAAAGGCCTGGTGACCCGGGAGATGGTGTCCAGTATGGCCCCGGACCCCATCGTCTTTGCCCTGGCCCTGCCGGAGCCGGAGACCAGTGAGGCCGAAGCCAAAGCCGGAGGCGCGGCGGTGGTGGCCACGGGCTTATCGGATAGCGCCAACCAGATCCGCTCCTCCCTGGTGACCCCGGGTTTCTTCCGGGGCTGCCTGGATGTGGGCGCCAACCGGGTCAACATCGAGATGTACCTGGCCGCGGCCGGGGCCCTGGCGGGCATGATTCCCGACGACCAGCTCAGCCCGCAGCAGATTATCCCCCGGCAGATGGACTGGCATATCTCCCCGGTAATCGCCGAGGCCGTGGCCCGGGCCGCCCAGGAAACAGGAGTGGCCCAACTGGGGCCGGAGTTGGTCACCCCGGAACGGATTCACCAGCGCACCGAAAGTTATATCTATGAAGGCGAGATGGCCTGGCTGCCCTCGGAGGGCCAGGATTACGGGAAGATGAGCTTTGATGAAGAGTCCTTGGAACTGCACCGCCGCTATCAAGGCTGCATCCAGGTCAATACCAAGGTGCCCATCAAGGACGAGTTCATCTACAACCGGCTATACGCGCCCCAGCCGGTGGCCGAGGTCGTGCAAAAAATCCTCCAGGACCCCATGGCCGCTTATGATTATACCTCCAAGAACAACCTGGTGGCCATCGTCACCGACGGCAGTGCAGTGCTGGGCTTGGGCAACCTTGGTCCCCGGGCGGCGCTGCCGGTCATGGAAGGCAAGGCTATCCTCTTTAAAACCTTCGGCGGCGTGGAGGCCTTTCCCCTGTGCCTCAGCACCCAGGAAACCGACCGGATCATTAACCTGGTGGAAAACATTGCCCCGGCGTTTGCGGGCATCAACCTGGAGGACATCTCCTCACCCCGCTGTTTTGAAATCGAACGGACGCTGATCGAGCGGCTGGAGATCCCGGTATTTCATGACGACCAGCACGGCACCGCGGTGGTGGCCCTGGCGGGCCTGATGAACGCCCTGAAGATCGTGGACCGGAAACTTGAGGAAGTAAAGATCGTGGTCAACGGCGCGGGCGCTTCCGCCATCGCCTCCATCAAAATCCTGCTTAAGGCCGGAGCCAGAAACATCACCGTCTGCGATACCACCGGCGTGATTTATAAAGGCCGCAATAAGGGCATGAATTCCATCAAGCAGGAGTTGGCGACGCTCACCAATCCGGACCGGCTCAGAGGCACTCTGGCCGACGTTTTGAAGGGAGCTGAAGTCTTCATCGGCCTCTCGGGTCCCAACGTCCTCAACCTGGAGATGGTGCAATCCATGGCTCCAGACCCCATAGTTTTTGCTTTGGCCAATCCGGTGCCGGAAGTCAATCCCGACCTGGCCAAACAGGGAGGCGCGCTGGTGGTGGCCACGGGCCGCTCCGATTTTCCCAACCAGGTCAACAATTGCCTGGCCTTTCCCGGCATCTTCCGGGGCGCCCTGGACGTCCGGGCCCGGACCATCAATGAAGAAATGAATGTGGCCGCGGCCCACGCCATCGCCGGTCTGGTGGGCAGCAACTTGAGCCCCAGCTACATCCTGCCGGGGGCCATGGACTTCCGGGTGCCTCCGGCCGTGGCCCAGGCCGTGGCCCAGGCCTCCATGGACACCGGCACGGCCCGGGTGCAGATCGAACCGGAACGGGTAGCCCGGCATACCCGGGAATTTATTTACGACGAGAGATTGTCATTGCTTTAAAGGACAATCTTCCCGACCAGTAAAGATGTCGGGAACGGAGGTAAAAGTCCCCCTTTCCTAAAGGGGGATTTAGGGGGATTATCGGGCGCTTACCTAATCCCCCCCTTTAGAAAAGGGGGGAGTGATTCTTTTCCTGCTATGGACTAACTCTGCGGCCACGCCAATTAATATCCCTTGCACCCTGCCTCGCTGAAAATTAAATATTATCCCCCCGAAAATAGAGTCAGCCCCCCACCGGAAAAATGTTGTCCTTGGCTCTGAAGTGAGAGAAAATACTAGCAAAGGCTAAGTGGCCTTTACATGCTTGTGCCAGGTGGCTCCCGATGTCGCTGCCATTGATGCCGGTTCCGGGATATGCAGATTTTTCCTTGAGAAAAGGGGGTGCGCCCTTTAGAACCGGTTCTCCCTTCGACACCCAGATGTTGGCCCAGTTCCGGTTGACTGGCGACGTTTCCCCCCTCTTTCCTTACATCAATGCCGTGGCCGACTCGCCCAGCCTCCTGGAGAAACCGCGGTTTATCCGGTTTGTCCTGGACGGCGTCTGCTGCGGCCTTTATCCCGATCACGGCATCGCCGGCGCTTTTGCCGGCCGGGACCAGGCCCTGGGATTCCTGGACCGGCTGCTGGCCTTCCTCAACGATCTCTGCCACCGCCGGGACGAACTCCAGCCGAACTATAAGAGATGGAACCCGGTCCCCATGCTCGATATCTTCCGGCTGCTCCCCCGGACCAATTGCCGGCGCTGCGGCTATCCTTCCTGCCTGGCCTTTGCCGCAGCCTTAAGCAGACAGAGAACCGCGCCGGAACGCTGCCCCGGATTTCTTGCCCCCATCGCCACCCAGGCGGTCTACCCGGTGCACGACAAATCCGGGAATCTGGTGACCACCGTGACCTTGGAACTCGATCCGGCCCCTCCAGAGCGGAAAGCGGCAGCAGCCATAGCGCCCAGCCCCAGGAAAGCCGCGGTCAGAGGCAACGCTTACCTGGCCGCGCCCCTGACCGGGCGGGAGCTGGAGGTGCTGCGCCTGCTGGTCCAGGGGGCCACCAATGGGGAGATTTCCAGTTCCCTGAAGATCAGCCGGCACACGGTCAAAAGCCATGTCATCAACATTTTTAACAAACTGGGGGTCAATGACCGCACCCAGGCCGCGGTCCTGGCCTTGCGGCACGATTTGGCCTGATCCGCCCATATTTCCTCGCATTATTGTCGGGTTCCAGAAATATCCATCAAAATAAAGTCAGGCAGAATCTCCCCATCCCGTGGTGGGAGGAGATTGGGGGGAGGGGGGTGACTTAGAAAAGTAGGAGAAATCGAGCCAAAAGACGCCACCCCCACCCCGACCCTCCCCCCTCGAAGGGGGAGGGGGAAAGACTAGAAAAGTCAGGTAAGGTATTCCTGAGACGCCACCATGGCTCTTTCCCCCAAAAAATTGCCTCCTCCCCCAAATGGGGGATTCTTTCCGTTCCGCAATCTGCTTATAGTCAGGAAGCATAACGAGTTCGGGAGATTATTTCACCTGCATAAAGGAGGCTATCATCAATGCAGTGCGATGGATGTCAAACCGCGATCGAACCGGGAGAAGAACAGGGCCATCAGGGCCGGGTGCTGTGCGAGGACTGCTTCCTGGAGGCAGTCTCCCGGGTCAAGGTGTGCGATCCTTGGGCGGTGTACTGCGCCACCTCCACGGAGCGCCACGGCGGCCCTGCCACCCTCACCCCGATCCAGAGCGAAATCCTGCGGGTCCTCCAAAAGCAGGAAAGCCTGGAACCGGCGGAACTGCTCCAGGCCCTGGGAGGAAAACTGACCATGCCGCAGTTGGAGCAGGAATTCGCCGCACTCCGGCATCTGGAAAAGGTCCGGGGCGAGAAAGCCGGCGCTAAGGTGGTGATCAGGCTTTGGTGAGGGCCGATTCAGTTTCGGGAAAAAAAAAAGCCTCACGCAAAGACGCAAAGTCGCAAAGCAAGGCGCAAAAGTATGATTATGTAAGGTGCGTTCTACGCACCAGAGGACGGGAGGCGGGCGGGGACGCCCGCCCTTTTCATGATTTGCGAGTGTAACGACGGCCCATGAGGAACTGCTCCGAGAAGCTTAAAATATGTATTCGCTTGGTGGGGCGGCCGTCCCTGGCCGCCTGTCGTCTGGCAGGCACGAAGGCCGCTCCACCAATCTTTTCATGTTTTTTGAGCAGGCCCATCGCCCATGAGGAAATAACTTAAAAAGTTTTAAGCGGCAGCACGAGCTTTCCAGCCTGGGCGGAGCCAGGGCGGGCGAGACGCCCGCCCCACGAACTCATCGTTTTAAAATGAGATCGACCATGCTTCTGCGGGGTTGAGAAAAAAGACCCTGCACCAGTTCCCGGAAGGTCGCCGGATTACCCTCTTCTTGATGGGTGCCCAGGATGAACTGCACCTGGGGGAAGGCCTCTTGTAAGACGCTCAGGTACTTTTCTTTAAAGGGACACAGATACTTAATGCAATTGCTGAGATGCACGGCCTGTACCCGAAATTCGGTAAGGCCGCGGACGCGCTGCAGCAGCTTGTCATACCCCGCCAGGGTGGGGCAGCCGGGACAGTTCATCAAGCCCACCAGGTCCAGGCGTTCGTCCTGGGGATAGCGGGCGAAAAAACCCTTCCTTTTCCGCAGGTCCGCCAGACAGACCACCGAAGAACACCCCAGATCCTGGGTGGCATTGCTGCAAGTGAGAATTCCAACTCTGGCCATGTCTAGACCTCCTTTCTTCTGGCCCATTAGATATCATTGAACGAAATAGGGAACATCACCCATTTGGGGGAGGACGAAAATTAAAGCTTCCAGAGGCGATCCCTGGGTGCAGCCGGGATAAATGCCCCTCAACTTAATATTTCCCCTCCTTTCTGTGTCTAATTGGCAAATCCCCTGATAAATGGAATTGCCTATGGACGAACTACTCCGTTCATCTTATAAAATTATGCATCTGGAGCCTGGGGCTTCCCTGGCGGAGGTGGAAAAAGCCCACCGGGATGCAGCCTGGCTCTGGCATCCGGACCGTTTTCCCCATGAACCCCATATCCAGGAAAAGGCCCGGGCCCGGATCAGGGAAATCAACGTCGCCTACGAGCGTTTAAAATTCCACCTTAAGGAAAAGGCTGAAAGGACCGCGGCGGCAGCCCCGCCTGGAGCGGGCCCGGCTCCTGGGAAAGAGGCCGGCCCTGCGGCAATTACTAGTTCCTCTCAAATAAGTGCCTTACACAGTTGGATCGAGGAGCACGCCACGGGGCTGACAGTGGCGCTCGCTCTGGCGGTCGGCCTGTTCCTGTCACCGTTGCTTTATAGCTATCTCACCGCCCCGACCAAGCCCCCGGCGGCAACGGCCCCAGAGATGGCCTACGTGGCCCCCGGCGCAGGAGCCATCAGCCAAGCACCTCTGCCAGCAGCCACCCCTAAAGGCGGAGCCATAACGGGCCGCCAACAACCTGCGGCCCTGCGCCCCTATTTTGGTCTGGCCTCCAGCCAGGATGAGGTATGGGCCCTCCAGGGCCCTCCCCAAAAAATCGCCGGCGATACCTGGAAATATGGGCTGTCCACCGTGACCTTTAATAAAAACCACCGGGTGATCAGCTACTCGAATTTCTCCAAGAACCTGCGGGTGCAGATGGTTTCTCCGGCTCCAGCGGCGGCTCCCCGCCGTCCCATCTATTTTACGGTGGGCTCCACTAAAGAGCGGGTGTTAACCGTGCAGGGCAACCCCACCGGCGTGGTGGGCAACGCCTGGAAGTACGGCGAATCGGAGGTGAAATTTCGCGGGGACCGGGTCGTTAGCTTTGAGGACACCGGCCGCAACCTGGAATTCAAAGGCCCCTCCAGGACTCGGGCTTACTGAAAGCCCATCGGGATTATTTTGCTTTAGGCTCCAGCAAACGCCGGGTGCTGGCGGTGCAGGGCTACCCCACCTATGTTTGGGGCAACACCTGGTGGTATAGGTATTCCCAGATAAATTTCCCTGGAGACCGGGTAATCGGCTTTGCCGATGTTTCCCGAAACCTGAAAGCCAGGATAATTTAGCTGCTGCCGCGGGAGGGGGCGGTTCCACGAGAGGACGTCCTCCCCCTCGCGCAAAACAGACGCGAGCAGCCGTTACTCCTTCCCCTATCTTTCCTCTTGCAACAGTTTGAATAGATTCATATTATAGGTTTTATTAAAAAACCCGCCTGCCCCCTTTTCTAAAAAAAAAATTGGGGGACAAATTTTTCTTGTAACTCCACTCGTTTTATGTGAAATTTGTTTAAACTAAATCCCTTATAGAATCGAATATGCCCCGAGGAAAAAACAAGAGAGCCGCAGGCGAAGGCGATCTTTTTCTGATCAATGAGGTTTCGCGCCTGGTGAATCTCTCTCAGAAGCGGATCCGGGAGTATGAAAAAGAGGGTTTTATCAAACCCTTAAGGGAGAAGAATACCAATAACCGCCTCTATTCCTCCTTTGACGTCACCCAGATTAATCAGATCAACAGCCTGATCCACGACCGGGGCTTCACTCTGGCCTGCCTGCGCAACCTGATGGTCCTGGCGCCCTGCTGGAATATTTTTAATTGTGCAAAGAAGGAAGACTGCCCCGCGTATAAACTCCCCTGGCGACCCTGCTATGAAGTGCGGGAATATAACGACACCCTCTGCAACGGTCCGTGCCAGCGGTGCGCCGTATATCTGAACCGGAGCGTTAAAAAAGAAAAGATTCTGGATAAGCCGGAATCTTGAGCCCCACCTGCGAACTTTCTTTCTTTTCCTGAAAAATTTTAAGAAAGTATAGGCGCGCAGGGTTTGCGCGCATCACCCCTTTCCAGGAAAACACCGGGCTCCCCCAAGGGGGAAACCTCTTTTGGCTGGCTAAGCAGTGGGAGTCCAGGGCTCTTTCCGGAAACTGGAGAAGACTGCCACTGCCCGGGGATTTCAAACTTTGCACTTGGAACCTGGAATTTTGAACTTTTCCAAACAGATCACCGGCGCCATTCTGGCTGGAGGCATGAGCAGGAGGCTGGGGCAGGATAAACCCTCCCTGCTGCTGGGGAGCCGCCCCCTGGCTTTATGGGTGGCAGAGGCTCTGGCCCCCTGGGTTGAATCCTGCTGGCTGATCACCAACCAGCCCCAGGCCCACCTCTGCCTGGGCCTGCCCCTGCTCACGGACCTGCGGCCCGGGCAAGGGCCCCTGGGGGGGCTGGAGACCGCTCTGTTTTACGCCCCTACCCGGCTGGTGCTGGCGGCCGCGGCGGATGCACCCTTCCCAGCCGCGTCTCTGCTGGCGGCCCTGGTTTCCCGGGCCGGCCGGGGCATCCGGACCGCGGTGGTCTGCCACACTTCCCGGGGACTGCAACCTTTTCCCGGCATTTATTCCGTGAATATCTTGACTCGCCTTACTGCTTTCTTAAATGAGGGCAGCCGCCACGTGAAACGCTTCCTCGAGCAGTGCCGGGCCCTGGCGCTGCCGCCGGAGGAGGTTGCCCGGCTGGACCCCCAGGGCCGAAGTTTTATGAATCTCAATACTCGGGAGGACTTGGAGGCTGCGGCTCGACTGGTCCAGGAAAACCCGGACCTCAGTCCTTCATCTTAAAGAAGAGCCAGTCGTTTTCCTTGCCTTTAATACGGATTATGGCGAAATTGCCCTGCAACCTGTGGACCTCCACGCGCACTTCCACCCGGCCCTGGGCCAGGGCTGCGGCCATGGATCCGGGTCCGAGATTCTCGAAAGCGCCGGTATCCCAAATCCTCACTTTTCCGGCCCCATATTCGCCCTCGGGAATGGTCCCTTGAAAATCGCCATACTCCAGGGCATGATCCTCCACCATCACGGCCAGGCGTTTGACCGCCGGGTCCGGGGAGGGCTCCTTGGGTACGGCCCAGGATTTCAGCACCCCGTCCACTTCCAGGCGCAAGTCCCAATGCTCCCGGCGGGCCAGGTGGTGGTGGATCACATATTTGGGCATTGATTTTTCTCCCAAACCAGAGAGGGATTTTGCATTTTTTAGGCAACGAGGACGAAACGGCGATCAACCACACGGCAATTACTTTTGCCTCTACCAGGCGCTGGCAGCCACAACCCCATTGACAAGCCCGGCACCCTTTGGTTATAAAAATAGAAGGCGGTCCCATCGTCTAGCGGCCTAGGATATTGCCCTCTCACGGCAAAGACACGGGTTCGATTCCCGTTGGGACTACCAAATAATTCCAATAGGTTGCATGACTCCGTGACCTTGGAATACCTGGTGGATACACCAGGTGGATAACCAGAAGCTCTTTGAGTTGCCGCTCAGAGAGCTTCACTCTTTTGGGGCAAAGGGATCCTTTGCCGGCCCTCTATCCAATACCTCCACTGACGACCGTATATCTTCTATCTCAAACCCCAAACTTTTAAGATACCGGTTGGTGGTTGTGGCATCCTGGTGCCGCAAAAACTTTTGGATGGTGGCAAGTTTTTTGCCCGCCTTGTAGAGAATAACTGCGCTCAGATGTCTGATAGAATGAAATCCAAAAGGTGTCACCCCGGCCCGCGTACATATTTTCTGCATGAAGTGGCTCCGGTTGGTGAATCGATCTCCTGGACTGCGGCTTGCAGCAAAGGCATTGTCAACCATCGAAAAAACAAATTCCGATTGGACAGATTGTTCCTGCCGCCATTGCAAGAGAGTCAGTCTTAGCTCTTCAGTCATCGGGATAGAGTCTACTCGCAAAGAACCATTGCTGGTCTTTCTTGTGGCGAGTCTCACGATACGCTCCCCGAAATCCACGTCGCTCCATTTCAGACCGAATAACTCTCCCCGACGAGCTGCCAGACGTAGAAATGCGCTAAGCATTACTTTATCTTGACCCTCTGCTATTGCCATCACCTTATCAAAGTCGGCCTCAGGTGGGACATACCTGAGCTTCGAGTCTGCCGGGAACCGCTCCACGGCAAGAAAAGGATTAGCAACATTCGGAAATCCATCAATAAACTTTCGCCCCCATTCCCAGGCCCTGGATAAAATCCCTCTGTCCCTATTGGCAGCATAGCCGCTGCACGAAACAAACCGCCGCCGCAAAAATTTTAGCGCGAATGCTGGTGTTAACTGACTGAGTGCGCAATCGCCCCCAACCAATGCGGACAATCGGCGGAAGGCTGCCCTTTGAATGAGGTAATTTTGCTTCAACTTCCTTTCTTTAACGTCATCGAGATAACTTGTCGCCCAATCGCCCATGGTTAAAGATCCCGTGGGGGTCAGCCTCTTGCTCTCCTCCAGGATCCGCTTTTTTTCTTCCTCCTCCCATATGATTGCTTTGCGCTTCTCCCTCTCTCCCTGGCCGAACCACCGTGAAGCAACTGTCTTGCCTCGAACCTTTACCACAGCTCTCCATCGCAGCACTCCTCTGCGAACCGTTTTCGTTGGCATAAACGATCTCCCTTATGCGGTTGTCAAAGAACCGGTAGACACCGGGTGCAACCTGCACGCCACCGTAAAACTCAGGGTACTTCCGTACGGTGCGCGGGTCAACCGAAAAAATCTCTGCGATTTCTTTGGCTGTTCGCGCCGGTCCTAACTCGTCAGCAAGACTCATTTTTTCCGCCGAAAGTGGTTAAAAAGCGAACAACCTCGACATAAAGAGGTCGCTTTCCCGGAAACAAGAAATCGCTAACCTGCAAGGCTTGCTCGGCGACGTTTAGGGCCGAATTTCCGTCCCGGTCGCGAAGAGTACAATCAGCGCCAGCCCCAAGCAAGATTTGGACAACATCCAAGTGGCCGTGAGATGCAGCTATCATTAAAGCCGTCCTAAGGTGGGGAGTGGATTGGAGATTGGGGTCGGCGCCGGCCGCCAGCAAGCCAAATATCAAATCAAGGTGCCTCTCAGCCGAGGCCTCCATCAGAAGAGTTAGACTAGGCCTTGCTGAGATGCTATTAGGATCAGCCCCGACCGACAACAAAAGCAAAGCCATTTGAGTCTGGTGGTATCGCACAGCCCATGCCAAAGCCGAAAACCCAGCCGAATCCAAAATGTTAGGGTCTGCCCCATCGGCCAACAAAGTTCGCGCAGCCAAAACATCATCCGCACGAACGGCCAAAATCAGTCCAGGCTCCCCACTACCATCCTCAAGCCGGTGAGCAGCCATATACGCGGCAAGGGCATTTTGCATGCGGGTTATATGCCCTCTGCCAAATGATTTAAAAAAATCAATGACTTTTAAATCGAGCCGCAATTGAACAGGTTTTGTTTTTTCCATACCGGCCCATGAAGTACATACATTTTAAATCTATAATCCTTTTTTATTCTTATATTGTATATACGTCAATAAAAAAAAACCGCACCGCCAATTTTTTTGGCGCACGCCTTTCTATGGACTAGAGCTCGACCTGCAAAAATTGAGGTAGGTCATTTATGGAGGACACGTCCCTTATGTCCGTCAAGGCTCCACAAACTCGATATCGGGGAATTTTGGGAAGTCATCCGCCGCCAGGCGGCTTACTTACTCTGGGAGAGGTATAGGACGATGTTGAGGGCCTGGGG
>JAKAGH010000425.1 GCA_021817645.1 Deltaproteobacteria bacterium | reverse complement strand
TAAGGGGAGTAGCATATCGGGGAAACCCTGATATTGGCCTGGGCAAATCCTGATTTTAGGCCAGGGGAAAATCTCCCCAAATCCAGATGCCCCCGCGCTTCTCCGGCCCCGGGAGTTTTTGCCGTTAATACCTGGGAAATAGGCGATGGAGATGCCTAGAGTGGAAATTTAACTAGTAGTCAGCGTAAATCGGGGCGGGGAAAGGAAAGCAGCGGAAGATAGTTAGGTAAATATTTATTTCAGGAAGGATTGTTAACAACCAAATATTAGACCTCTGCGCAAGTCCTTTTTTGTCCCACCCTGAACGGAGCGGAATCTTAAAACACGGGATTCCCAGGGAAGCTGCGCTCCGTTCAGCATGACAGAAAAGGGGTCCGGCCTGCCCTGCCCTCCCCGGGCGGGAGGGGGGCAGGCTGTGTTCCCAGGTCTTTACCGGCCGGGGGAGCGCGGGGGATTGGGGGTGGCCTCGCTCTTGGCGGTTTGCGTACTCATTCTCGCCCTGGGTCAACCTTCTGACCAGGCGAAGTGGGCGCGTATGCAGGGAGAATTTGCCCAGAGCCTGAAAAACCGGGAAGTATATGTGCATCCCGGAGAGGTGGTGGAGCTGAAGAAAAACGCCAGTCTCTATGTCAAAATCCTGGATGTGGGTGTCCTTATGGCGGAAAGCCTGCCACATCCGCCAGTTATCCTCATAGGATAAAAAATTTCATATCTGATCTGAATATGGAAGGTTTTTGGACAAGTGATAAGTCCAGAAGAATAGCAGATATTTTCCGAGAAGTATGATGATCGTGAAAACCTGGGCAATACGGAGCCCGGCGATGGGCTAAGGTTTAAAGGGCGCGGTTATGTGCAGATCACCGGCCGGAGAAACTATACTTATTACGCCAAGAAAACCGGCAAGGATCTGGTGAATCATCCCGAATTGGCCCTTGATCCGCCTACCGCCGTTTTCATCTTGGTGCACGGCTTCCGCAATGGGATTTTCACCGGTAAAAAAATAACCGATGACATCAAGGCCGGCGAAGTGGATATTGTGGAGGCGAGGCGCTGCATCAATGGTCTGGATTGTGCCGAAAAGATCGCCGCCCTGGCGTAGAAATACCTCCAAGAACTGAATCAAGGCACAGCTTCATAACCGTCGGTTAAACAGGAGGTCTTGGCCATCCCCCAAGTTCTCTTGCAATCTGATCTTCCCTGAGTCCTGCAATCTCCGGAGGAGCCCGGTTCCAGCCCTGCCGGGGATGACTGGTAGGGCAACAATAAAGTGTGGATTGATCTTTCCCCTTGGGCCGGGAAACTGCAATATGTGGCCGGACTTTGGGGAGAGGGGACATGTGGATTCTGGGGTCATAGGATCATCCAAACGCCGGTTCAAAGTGTCTTCGCCAAACTCTCGGAGCGGGGTCTACTTCAGGAAATCAAGACCTTTGATGGGTGCTGGTGCGTCCGGCCCATGAAAGGTGGCCCCATTTATCAGTCCATTCCTGGGCCCTGGCCCTGGATCTTATTAATAATGCTCTTACCAACCCCTTTGGCGCGGGTTGCACCTGGTCCGATGCCTTCCTGCAAGTTTGGACGGAATGCGGCTGGGAAATCGGGGCTGCCTGGGATCCGTCCGGCACTGACGCCATGCATTTCCAATGGGTCCGGACCAGGGATTGGACCGAGTTTGAAGCTGATCCCTTTCTTCCCAAACTGGAGGGCAGGGCATGAAAATGGTTTTCCGGCAAGACCTATGATGCCGCGGCTGGCCGGGAGTCCCGGAGCGCCTTCATTGCCATGGCGGCTTTCTGGATTTGCGCCCTCCGCTTCCTGGTGGGCGGGTTCACCATTAAGGTTGGGGGCTGGCATATTGTTACTACACCGCCGGATGCAGCCAGTATCAGTCATTTCCTGGCTCCCTGTTTGGCCCTTTATGGCTGGAGACGGTCGGGATGGGGAGGCCAGAACCTGGAGGATAAACCGGAAACCCTTCAGGCGTCCGCTCCGGCTCCGAGTCCGGGGCCAGTGGGATGAAGGAGGATATACATGGGCGCAATCATCGCCTGGCTTTTGCAAACCGCAATCGGTTGAGGAGTGGCAATAGGCGCCGGGGCTCTGCTGTTATCAGGCGCCCTTTATGCGGGTGCCAGGTCAAAAGCTGTATGCGGGCGAAAGAGGAACTCCGGGAATATCACCGGGCCGACAAAATCAGAAAGGAGGACCCGAAAGTTGATAAGCGCATGGAAGAGCATAAGCAGAAGGTGGAGGGGTTTTCTACTCCTGACGATTTAAGCGCGGCTTTGACGACCTGCGGCACTACCGGGCCGACGACTAAGGTCGAGAAACCGGTCCGGCCCAGGATCTCCCAGTCTTACGAAAACTTGCTGCTGCATGCTCCTCCGGCCCTCCAGAAAGAGGCCCAGAAGCACGAATGGGACTGGCATGTCTATGTAGACAAGATGGAGATGCGGGCGTGGTATAGGTAGCAAAAGAATATCAAGACTCATTTCTGTCCGGTTAAGCCCAAATGAGGCGTAACTGACTGTTAGCATTCATATTATCCGGCAGTGGGCCGGATGGTTCAAAGAGTTCCTGCAAGGAGCAGGTGCGAAACAGGTTGAGCTGCAAGA
>JAKAGH010000077.1 GCA_021817645.1 Deltaproteobacteria bacterium | reverse complement strand
TTGCCCTTATCATGCCAGTTGGTGGTGCCGGTCAGAGGAGTCTTGAAGCGCACCGCGGTATGGGGGCCGGCCTTCAGGCCCCGCTCCCGGCAGCGGCCGTCGTATTTGGGTTTTTCTCCCCGGGCCATAGCCGCTTTCTTGCGGACTTCCAGGTCGGCGGGGTCGCAGTCGCAGTAATAGGCCTCGCCTTTATCCAACAGGCGCTGGATATATTCCCGGTATAGAGGCAGACGTTCGGACTGGAAATAGGGGCCTTCGTCCCAGTCCAGTCCCAGCCAGCGCATGCTTTCTTCGATCTCCCGGACAAAGCGCTCTTCGGAGCGCTCCCGGTCGGTATCCTCGATGCGCAGGATAAAGACGCCCTGGTGGTGCCGGGCAAAGAGCCAGTTGAACAGGGCGGTGCGGGTGCCGCCCAGATGCAGGGAACCGGTGGGACTGGGGGAAAAACGGGTGCGAACTTGGGTCATTCTACCTGCCTTAAAATCATCATTAACTAGTATTTGCTATCATAATTTACCGCTCAAGGCCAGGGTTTTTCCCCTGATCCACCCTTGACAAGATGGCCGGGACTGAATATATAATGAACAAATGTTCTTAAAGAGGAGGTTGCCATGTCATATAAATTAATCCCCGGCGGGAGCCAAAGGCAGGGCGGGAACTGCGCCTGCGGTTGCGGCGGTCCGGGGAGCAAACACCATCATGATCCCAATAAGGTCTGCGTCTGTTCCGCCTGCGGACAGGAGATAAGACATAACCCCGGAGACCCGTGCCGGGCCGGCAAATGTCCCCATTGCGGGGGCCAGATCGTGCCGCAGCAGTAAGTCTCAAGAACCGGTGGGGGGCGGGAAAGACGGGTACTTCCCTCCGTCCCCTTCACAACCCGGATCCTGGTGGTTAGTATGATCACTACTGGTGTGCCGTCCCAGGAATATCTTAGCATGAATTGTATGTCTTAACTCCCTCCCCCTTCGAGGGGAGAGGGTCGGGGTGGGGGTGGCGTCTTATTGGCTGATTCCAGCTATTTGGCCAAGTCACCCCCCTCACCCTAACCCTCTCCCCTGAGGGGAGAGGGAAATAATATGAAACATATCGATGAGATATAAACTTAGGGGTAATGATAAGCACACGGGGAAGGGGGAGTTTTAAGGATCGATATTATGCAATTTATTCATGGGACACAATGCCAGGCGCTCCCATTCAAAAAAATTAAGGTTAAGGGCAAATTTGGGAATCAGCCGCTAAGGTAGGGCGGAGACAAATTTGCTTTCCTTGGAAAAAAACATCGGCGGCGATGGTATGAAGAAATTGGGGGATACGGGTAAAAAAGAAACCGCGGGGCTGCCGCAATCCTCGGAATGGGCCCGGGTGATTATTGCCAAGGCCCCGGCCGGCATCATTGTCATGGACCGGCAAGGGCGGGTCACGGATTTCAACCCCGCGGCCGCGGTGATCAGCGGCTATGGCCGGGAAGAGGCCCTGGGCCGTCAGGCCACGGAAGTCTTGGCCTGTGAAGTGGACCGGGAAGACTGCCCCATCCGGGCGGCGATGCGGGGCCAGGAGGTGGAGCCCCAGGAAATGACTGTGCTCAATCGCCGGCGAGAGCCGGTGCCGGTGATGCTCAGCGCCTTTCCCCTGAAGGAAGCGGCCGGGGCAACTCAGGGGGGAGTTATTATCTTCCGGGATCTGTCTCCCATCAAACACCTGGAGAATGAACGGCGGCATCTGGTGAATATGTTCGCCCACGACCTGAAAACCCCGGTGGTGGGCATGGCGGGCCTGGTGCGGCGCCTGCGCCAGGGCAAGGCCGGTCCCTTAACCGAGCCGCAGCAGACCTACCTGGAGACCATTGACCGGGAGATGGGCCGCCTGGAGAAGCTCATCAACAATTTCCTGGAATTTGCCCGCCTGGATTTGCATATTCTCGCTCCCTTGTCCAGCGCCCTGCAGGTGGAGAGCGAATGCCAGGCAGTTCTGACTTTGTTGCAGCCCCTGGCGGAGGCCAAGGGTATTGTCCTGCAGGCGGAATACCCTCAAGAGGTGCTGGTGCTCCAGGCTGACCCCCTGCTGTTCCGGCGGGTCCTGGAGAATCTGCTGGAAAACGCCATTAAATACTCGCCGCCCCGGACCACGGTGGCCCTGGAGGTCCAGGACCGGGGCCAGGAAGTGCTGTTTGCCGTCAAGGACCAGGGCCCCGGCATTGCCCCTAACGACCTGCCCCATCTTTTTGAAATCTATTACCGGGGCGCGGATACGGAAAAAGAGAGGGGCTTCGGCCTGGGTCTGGCCACGGTTAAGCGCATTATCGAGGCTCACGGCGGCCGCATCTGGGTGGAAAGCAGCCCCGGGCGAGGCGCCACCTTCCATTTCACTCTCCCACGGGAGGCTCCCCAGACTTATCCGCGTTGATGCCTGGCGGTTTCCTTTTCCCCCGGACCTGGTGGAAGAGGGTGGGGGGGGCAAGTATCCGTGATCAGGCCCAAATACGCCACCCCCACCCTGACCCTCCCCCCTCAAAGGGGGAGGGGATAAGAGGAACCTCAGTCCTTCTTCAGGTCATTACTCCTCATCGCCTTTTCCGGCCATGGTCTCTTTGTACCATTCCGAGTGGTGTTTCTTGGCCCACAAGCGGCTCACCTTGCCGTCCACCATGGCGCTCCAGGTGCCGGGATTGGCGATGGTGCCCAGATAGGCGTGGGCGATGACCGCGGCCACGAAGATGATGGCGAAGAAACCGTGCACGGTGGACAGGAAACAGTTAAGGGTCAGGGGCAGACTGTTCTTGAAGATGAGCAGGATGCCGGTTGCCCCCATGATGAGGGAGAGGAACATTGTGAGCCAGAAGAAGATCTTCTGGCCGGCGTTGAGCCGGCCCGCGGGGACCTCCACCTCTTTGCCGCCGATATAGCCGCCGCGCTTTTGCAGCCATTCCCGGTCATAGGCCACAAACTTGGCGTCTTTATACCACAGGCCGAAACTGACGCTGGACGCGGCCACAAAGATGAGGCCCGCCACCCAGTGTAAGATGACCGCGGTATTCTGGGAACCGAAGAACAGCCGCAGCATCGTCACATTGTTGTAGAAGAAGATATACCCCGTAAAAAACAGCGCCAGGAAGGTGACCATGCGGCCCAGGTGGGTCCAGCGTTCCGCCAGGCTAAAGCGTTGGATTTCCCCGGGCGCAGCATAGAAATCCGCCACCTTGGGGCCTTGCCCGGTGTAATGCAGCACCAGGACGAAGACCAGGAGCAAGATCCCCCAGCTCACGTAAGGAGTTAAGTAAAGCTGGTGAATCTGGTTAAAGGTGTAGGCCCAGGGCTGGCAGCCGAAGAGGCGGCCGGCCGCGGTGGTCACCGGTTTGCCGCCGGGCCCGAACATGTCGGTGACGATCTGGCCCTTGAACATGTGGGCCGTATCCGAGTGGCAGTCGGCGCAGCCGTTGGCCCCCAGGGCCTGGCTGGCGGGGGCCACGTTGTGGTTGATATTGAAGCCTTCGATTTGAGTGGCCCAGGTGGTGTCCTTGCCGCTCACCACCTCGCCCTTGGCATCCAGGTAATACATCATGCCGCCCTTATGGTAGTACGGCTTGACCTGCTGGAAGCGCTTGTCGCCCTTGAGGGTTTCCGAGAACGCGCTCAGGATAATCTTGATCTGTTCCGGCGTGTGCACTTCCGGTTTCATGGGGTTCTTGGGCTTGAGCCGGCCTTTGGCCTTCTCATACCCCTTTTTCAATTCCCGGGCGAACAGGGGATAATTAATGCCGTCCTGATCCTGGTTGGTGAAGAAGACCGAATTGAACCGGTTTACGGGCCAGAGCTTGCCGTGTTCGTCCCTCTGGAAGGCTGGCTGCCAGTTGAATTCCGCGCCAATCTTTTTGGCCCCGAGCTTGGGGTAATTCACCATCTGGCCGGTGGTGACGTCAAAGCCCTCAAAGGCCGCCCGGTGCAGAGTGGGAATGTGGCAGACCTCGCAGGCCAGCTTCTCCAAATGATTAGGCCTGATGGAGAGGTGCTGGGGCCGGGTGGCGCCCATGTATCCTTCTTCATGGCACTGCTTGCAGGTCTTGATGGTGTGGTCCAGATTGTCCGCCACCGTGGAGACGAACTCATGCCCCTTGGCGAAATTGTGCTCTTCTTTGGTGATCTTCAGTTTCTTGTCTTCAATGGAAGGGTGGCAGTGGGCGCAATTCATCCCCTGCATGTTATGGACGTCGGGGTTGATCCGGTCGTCCCAGGAGAAGCCCCGCTTTTTCATGTCCGACATGCCGTGGCAGAAGACGCAGTTCTCCGCGGGAGGAGGATAGGCCAGGTCCAGAACCACCTTGCCGTCCTCATTAAACAGGCGCTTGTTGTAAACCACCTTGGGCTGCTGGCCTTCCTTGACCACGCCGCTTACCAGGCCGACGCCCGCAGCCGCCACCGAGGCCCACTTGAAGTTCAGGGATTGAAGCTGGATATTCCTTTCTTTGAAATTGTAGCCCGGCAGATGGCAGATGAAACAGTCGGCCTCCACCACGCCGGTCTTGTCCCACTTGCTCTGGTAATAATCGCCGTTCAGGCTTTGGGCCAAAGAGGGGTCGGCCTTGAGGCGCTGGTCATAGCGCTTGCCGTCCCGGTCAAACTCCAGGCCGCCGCCGCCGGGATGGCAGCCGCCGCAACCCGGCACTCCCGGGGTCTTGGGGTCGCCTGAGGCGGTGAAGGCAAAGGTGGTGAGATCGATTTCGTCTGGGGTTTTATTCTGCTTTTTCGCCAACTGGCGAAAAGAAGGCGGTCAGAACTTCCCCATCATGCCGTCGGACAGGACCCAGGGCTTCTTTTTATTGAAATCGTCCTTGATCCGGTTCCAGCCTTGCTGGAAGTGATAGCCCTTGGTGATCTGGTCGTAGTTGTGGCAGGCGCCGCAGGTCTGCCGGGTGCTGTAGGGCTGGTCGGCGTTTTCGCCGGTCAAGGGGTTGATGATCTTGCCGTCTTCAGTTCGCAGGTGAAAGGGAACGCAGGCCCGGGTCTTAGCCTGGAGCAAAGCCGGCAAAAGCAGGGAAAGCCCCAGAAACCCGGCGCACATCAAGACCCCTAGATATTTGCTCTTAGCAGTCATAACCATCTAACCTCCTTGACAAAACAATCTGTATGCTGAGGCGCGGATGTAGGCATTTTTACAAAAGTAATACACCATACCCCAGTATGGTATATATGTCAATAAAATCTTGGCGTCGCCGGCCCATATATGACTGTCAGGAAAGTTTTTTGGTGGCCCAGGCTTTCCAGCCTGGGCGAATGCCGCCGCAGGCGAGACGCCCCCGCGGCAAAGTTTTCATAATTTATAAGTGAGCCTGGGGCCCCTTAGCAACGCTTCTGAAGGTTTCACAAAAGTATTATAGGTCTTCAATTTAAAGAGAAATAATCTTTGCCCCGATTATAAGTTAATTAAATTGACATCGAGTATTTTAATTGTTAATTAAAATCCAGATAGCATGTCAGACTGAAATCGAGGCAGGACGGCCTTGAATGGATATCGGAACGGTATGCTTTCACCGTTCCGTTTTTTTTTGTCTGGCTGCTGTAATAAGCGCGCCTCCGGGGGAGGCTTGTCTTACCATCTTTGAGGAGGACTGTTGTTGATGAAGGTTCAAGGTAGGGTGAAGTGGTTTAATGATGCTAAAGGTTTTGGATTCATTTCCCGGGAAGACGGCCCCGATGTCTTTGTGCATCATAGCGCTATCCAGGGAGAGGGCTTCCGGTCGCTGCAGGAAGATCAACTGGTAGAGTTCGAGGTAGTCCAGGGCGCCAAAGGTCTCCAGGCTCAAAACGTCGTCAAAATCGGGCGTTAACCCCTAACGGAGGTAATCCGGGAGTATCGGTGATCGGGGAGGTTGCAAGTTGCGATAGTTCTCTAGATTCTTTCGAGGGAAGAGGCCGGTCAAGATAGGCTTCCGGGCCGGAGCCCGGCCTCTTCGCTCCACGCCGACTTTTCACTTGATGGAGGCGGAACTATGGCGCGACGCCGCAGCAACTACGGCCAGGAAAAGCGGTCCAAGGAGATCGCCCGTAAAAAAAAGAGCGAAGAGAAGATGAAGCGCCGCCAGAAAAAAGGCGAGGAAGACCTAGAAACAGCGCCAGGGGGCGGGGAAGAACAGGCTGGGGGTTAAGTTAGTCTGGCCTCGCCGGGCCACCATCAACGTGAGGAAACCATGACCATAAAATTATATGTGGGCAACTTGCCCTTTCAGATGACCGATGAAGATCTGCATGCCCTTTTTTCCGAAGCCGGGGAAGTCTTGTCCGCCAAGACCATCACCGACCGCCTGACGGGCCAACCCCGGGGGTTCGGTTTTGTGGAGATGTCCACCAAAGCCGAAGCCCAGAAGGCCATCTCCCTGATTAACGGCAGGACCGTGGAAGGCCGGACCCTGAAAGTTAATGAGGCCAAACCCCAAGAGAAGAGCGGTTTTGCTCCTCGCAGGGGTGGAGGTGGCGGTGGAGGTGGCGGTGGCCGCGGCGGAGGACGCCGGGGTTATTAATCTCTTCTGGTGAAACCGGCCCCACCTCTCCTCAGGGTGAGCGTGGGGTCAGAGCCAATCTTTTCTTCCCCAGACTGCGACTTTATGCGCGCAATTCTGCAGGAGACTCCTCTTTTCCTATTTATGTCCGGGCTGTTTCCTGCCGACACGGATAGTGGTGGTGGCGCCGCCCCGGGGAACTCCGGCGGGCGCGGCCGGAATCCTGGAAGCCGCGGCCCTGCTGCATTTTTCTAGAAAAAGATTGACCCGGCCGGGTTTTATTGTTAACTTGTACAAAAAGGCAAACCGCGGCGAGGGAAGATTTTATGCCCAAAATCGCTGATTATTTTAGTAAGACCGACCGCAAGAAACTCTTCTTCGATTACCTCAAGCTCATCGGCATCTTGGAGATCGTGATTTTTATCGTGGTGGTCCTCTGGGCCACGGATGATAAATATCACCGCGTTTACACCCCCTTCCCCTGGGCCGAATATGTGTTTGTGGCCTTTGCCTTTCCCGTGGTCTGCACGTTTTTGATGGGCATCATTATTACCGGGTTCAACCATTTTTTGGGAGAGGAGTCGTCGGCCGAGCCCAAAGGGGAAGATGATACCGGCAATCAATTGGAAGTCCTGGTGCGGCAGATCCGCCGCCTGCCTTACCTGGGCATCCTCTTTCTGTTGCTGGTGACTATCTTTGCGCTCTACAATATGGACCACATTATGGCCTGGTTGAGTTCCCTGGGCTATAATACTTTCCTTTTCCTGAGTTACATCCTGGCGGGATTAGGGGCCATAACGGTCATTTATTTGCTGTTCTTTTTGTTTTTTAAATACCGCCTCAACCAGAAAAACATGAAATATCAATACTATTCCCAAATTTCCGACAAATTCGGCCTGATTATTCTGGATGACCGGACTGTGCTTTACAAAGACGGGAATATGCTGGTGCAGGGGCGGCGCTGGCGGCGTCCCCGCCAGGTGGGCACTGCCAATGTTGACAATGTTAATGAGCCGGAATTAATTATTCCTGAGAACCCCGGCAGATCACTGCCTGCCCCCAAACGTTGATGTCATTGCCGACCGGAGGGCGGCCCGGCTCCCCCACGGCCGGCCGCATGCATCTGGCTCTGTTGGCCGCGCTTCCCCTGGAAGTGCGGCCTTTTTTGCGGCAAAACCGGGCGCGGCCTCTGCCGGGAGTGGGGCGGCCCGCCTGGGAGTTCCAGGCAGGGGAGGGGAAGGGAGGCCTGGCCCTGACCGGGATGGGGGAGGAGGCCGCACGCCAGGCCGCCCGGCAGGTGTTCGATCTCTGGCAGCCGGAGATTATCGTCTCTTTGGGCTTCGGCGGGGCCCTGCTCCCCGGGCTGGCTCCCGGCCAGGTGGTCCTGGGCGCGTCCTTTGGGCATTATGAGCCGCACAGCGGCAGATTGGTGAAAGTGGAGGCCCCGGCTCCGCCCCGGCCCCTGCTGGAGCTGGCGCAGAGCCTGGAGTCAGCCGGATTGGCCGCGGACATCGGCTGTTTTGTCTCGACCCCGGGCATCATTCATAAGGAGCGCCAGGGGAGGCCGTTGCAGGGGTTGAAGCAGCCGGTGCTGGACCTGGAGAGCGCCGCGGTGGCCGGGGCGGCCGCAGCAGCGGGCCGACCTTTCCTGGCCTTGCGGGTCATTACCGATATTGCGGGCGAGGAGATTCCCGATTTCCTCCGGGCAGGCTGGCAGCCGGGCTATGGGCCGAGCCTGACCAAAGCCCTGGGCTGGCTGGTCCGGGACCCACGACGGCTGGGATCCATGCTCCATCTCTGGCGTCGCAGCCGCCTGGGCGCGGAGAGGTTGAACCAGGCGTTGCAGGTGCTTTTGCCCTTGCTTTAAGCCGGGGGGGGAAAGGCAGCGTAAAAATTATTTGCGACCTTAGCAGTTCTTCCTTACTCGCCTTGCTGGCTTCCAGGTCCTGCCGGGGCCGGCCCCTTTTTTAATCCTGTGCCAGTTGGTTTATCATCCCTCTCCCCCCGCTGGGGGGAGAGGGAAAAAGGCAGAATCTGCCGGGAAGATCTAACAGTTCCTAACGCGGCATATCATGGCACAGATTGCAACCTATCTGCGTCCCCTTGGCAATGTTGACGGTCTTTCCTTCCACCGTAAAGGTGCGGTTCACCGCGGCCTTGGAAATAACGGTCCCCAATAGCGTCGTGCCGTGACAGGTTCTGCAATTGTTGGCATTTTGCTCGAAGAAATTTTCATGGCCGCCGACCCAGCGCTGGTCGTTGACCGGATGCATGCCATGGGGCCCGTTCAGAGTGGGGGATAGGGTATTGGCATGGCAGGAGGTGCATTCCATGATCATGCCGCTATGCCCCTGGATCTGGGTGGCGGCCACATTGTCATTGACCTTATTGGTGGGCCAGATCGCGTGGGGGGAGCCGTGGCAGCTTTCACAGGCGATACCCTGATGGCCCAAACTATTCATATAAGGCACCCCCGGCTGCTCCGCGAACCTGGTATTGACGGCCGTTAGGGGTGTGGCCGAGGGATCGCCGGTGTTATAAGTCTGGCGGAGGATGATGTCCGCTCCCAGGTGGCTGAGGGCGTCGCCGCTATGGCAGGATTGGCAGCTGGGCAAATCCACCCAGGGCCGGCGGCGCTGGCCGGTGGAGGTCAGGGGGTACTGGCCCCCCACGGCCAGGAGGCCGCCATGGCAATTCTGGCAGATCAACCCGGCCGTGGCCATGGCCCCGCGAAAACATTGGGTGTCCCGGCCCGGATGGCAAGAGTAGCAGGTGGCGATGCCGTTGTCGGGGATGGGGACCGAGCCGCCGATAGAGGTGCCGTGGCGGGTATGCATCACTGCGGACATGGAATTGGCCGGATTCAGGTTCGTGGCGGTTACCCGCCCATTTTTCAGGAGGTCATTGGCCGCGGAGTAGTGGCATTGGGAGCAGTTCACCGGTTGGCTGTTAACCAGATTGGTACTGTACACCGCATCATGGAGGAGCAGGACGTTGACGCGGGTCTGCAGATCCACATTGGCATTGGTGCTCCAGGCGGTAACTCCCCGGAACCCCGGGGTGGCGGCCTTCTGGCCGGTGGCGTGGCAATCGCGGCAATGGGTCTCGGTGGAAACCGGCACCACCGAAGAGAGGGAACCCAACACCTGCCCGCCGGCGTTTTTGGCCTCTATCTGCATCAGGGGATAGTTGTTCACCCGGCGGGCATCGTCAATGGGAGTGATGGGCAGGCCCGGAGCCGCGAAGCGCTTGGACGCCGTATCATATTTAGAGAATAATTGGGGCCGGTTGGTTCGACCTAAAGCTACGCCGCCGCCAATCAAAAATAAGTTCGCGCCCCCTGTTCGGCCGGGCATCTTTTGGCCTTGAAAACCGGTGTCCACGGGTAGAGAGACGCCAAAAAGGGTTTGGACATAACTCCAGAAATTGGTCTTGTTGCGGCTGGAGGTGTTGATGGAACCGGCAGCGTCGGCGACGGCTTTATAGAACACGGAAACGTCGGTATTAGTAAGGATTTTAGGCGGGTTGCTGGCAGACGTGGCTTTTTGCACCACCTGAACCCGCTGCTGATTACCGGGCGGCAGGATCTGCCAGATGGAGTAGTCACTATCAATACAATGCATGCCTGAGTCATTGCCGCCCAGCACCTGGGCGGGATTGGTGTTTTGGGCCAGGGCTGAGTTCCTTCCCGGTCCCAGGAAACAGACAAAGAGAGCTAAGAAGATTGTCAACCAAAAACCGAATTTCTTCATAAATTTTCCCCCGTGGGCCAATTGATTAAGACCAGAAACCAATCCCTGGGAAGCTTTTCGTACCTTTCCGCCGCAGGGCAGATCTTGGAGAAATGGTTTGATCTGCGGTGAATAGCGAGTTTTGAAGCTATTCGACCCCGAGCTTCATCTTCGGCCAAAATAATGGTCAATTCGAACCGGGATAGAAGCGAAGTTCAGAGGTGCTGGAGAGGAACAGGTGTTACCATACCGGTTTAATAGATAATAAATTCGGAATATTAGGCCTTCTATAGGTAAAATTGCCTAATCATGATTAGGTATTTTTACCTAAATTTTTTTATGCAAGGTTACAAAGACACACCCAGGAGTTTCTAAACCCAGAGAGAGATAGAGGGATTCAAATCTCTGGGAATTTCTCCGGGATAAAGGCAACCGGAGCAGGATGGAGGCAAAGGCGGTAATCTTGGAGCGAAGATGCCGATAATCAGCTCTCAGGCAGCAGGTTCAATTTAAACGCCCATGAAAAAAAACTTGCCATTTAGCCATCATTCCCGGAGCAGACCTTCAACCCCAGCCACGTTAAGAAAGGCGCATAAATAAAGACCCCCACCCAGCCCAGGCAGGTTT
>JAKAGH010000424.1 GCA_021817645.1 Deltaproteobacteria bacterium | reverse complement strand
AGGGACGTCACGTCCCTGGCCCCTCCCCCCACAAATTCTCTGCAAATCATTTACTTATGAAATCTATGCGTCAGAAATATCTCAGTCAGGCCAAACGGGTGGTGCTCAAAGTGGGGAGCGCGGTGCTCACCGCCGCCGACGGCCTCAATCAGCCCCTGATCCAGCAGTTGGTGGGGGAGATCGCCCAATTGCGGGACGCGCGCCAGTTCATCCTGGTCTCCTCCGGGGCCATTGCCGCGGGTATGCGCAAATTGGGGATGGCCGAGCGCCCCACCGGCATGCCCCAGCAGCAGGCGGTGGCCGCCGCGGGCCAGAGCATCCTCATGTACACCTATGAAGAGGCCTTTGCCGCCCATGGCCTGAAAGTGGCCCAGATTCTCCTGACCCACGAAGACCTGGAGTCCCGCAAGCGGTTCCTCAACGCCCGCAACACCCTGGGCAACCTGGTGGAGTGGGGCGTGGTGCCCATTATCAACGAAAACGACACGGTAGCCACCGACGAGCTGAAATTCGGGGACAACGACAACCTGGCCGCGCTCATCTGCAACCTGGTGGACGCGGACCTGCTCCTGATTCTGACCGACATCGACGGCCTCTATGAGCGGGACCCCCGCCAGGACCCGGAGGCCCGGCTGCTGCATCAGGTGGAGACCAACGACCCGGTGCTGCAAAAAGCCGCGGGCAAACGGTCCGGGGCGTTGGGCCGGGGCGGTATGGTCACCAAGCTGCAGGCGGTGAAAAAGGCCGCGGCCGCGGGTATCGCCACCATCATCGCCAACGGCCGGACCCCCGGCATCCTGGACGCGGTCTTCGCGGGCCGGGAGGATGGCACCCTGTTTGTGCCCCAAACGCAGAAACTCAAAAGCCGCCAGTACTGGCTGGCCTACAACGTCACCCCCAAAGGGGCCATCCTGGTGGACGCGGGGGCCTGGAAGGCCCTGGCGCACCACCATAAGAGCCTTTTGCCCGCGGGCATCGTCGAGGTCTTCGGCGGCTTTCGCAAAGGCGCGCCCGTGCACCTGGTGGACCCGGAGGGCCGGCCCTTCGCCATGGGCCTCACCAACTACTCGGCCAGAGACATCAACCGCATCAAAGGCCGCCAGACCCAGGAAATCGCCCAATCCCTGGGCCATAAAGACTACGACGAAGTCATCCACCGGGATAATTTGGTGATATTTCCGGAGATTTGAGGCGGGGGAGGGGAGTGATGGAGGCAAATTTGGGGGAGAGGGCTAAGGGGCGGTGGCACAGGCGTCTCGCCTGTGCAGTATTGATCTCGTTCCCAAGCTGTGCCTGGGAATGCCATTACCCGCCAAGCTCAGCTTGGCGTCTATTTTCGTTCCCAAGTGCAACTTGGGAACGAGATGCAGGGTGACCACTGCCCACCAGAAGCCTTTGGGGTTAGCAATACCGTCTCCCCAAGAAGAGGATTGCCCATGCCCAACCGCGCCCGTGATTGGTTCAACCAGGCGATAAGAGACCTGGAGCAGGCGAAAGACTCGCAAAAAGCCGGACGCCATGAGTGGGCCTGCTTCGCCGCCCAGCAAGCAGCGGAGAAAGCCGTTAAGGCCCTGCATTTGCATTTAGGCCAGGAGGCCTGGGGGCATGTTATTGCCAAGCTGCTCCAGGAACTGCCGAATTTAGTACAACTACCTAATGATTTAATGGAAAAAGCCCGGGTGCTGGACAACTTCTATATTCCGGCCCGGTATCCTAACAGCCATCCCCAGGGAGCGCCTTTTGAACATTACGGCTCCCTGCAAAGCGAGGCGGCCCTCAATTATGCCAGTGAGATCATTGACTTCGCCGGTGCTCAAATGGCCTGAGTCGCAAAAGGTAATCCAGGCCTTAAATCATTGGGTGGAAACACTGGTCAGAACCCGGTCTGACATTGTGCAGATAGGTTATTTCGGCTCCTACGCACGGGGAGATTGGAGCGTGGGTAGCGACCTGGACCTGGTAATCATTGTGGACCGTACTGATATACCCTTTGAAATGCGTCCCAGCAAGTTTGACACCTTGGAGCTACCCGTTCCTGTGGATGTTCTGGTTTACACCCTGGAAGAGTGGCAGTCGAGTCAAACGAAAAAATTCATTCAGACTTTAGAAAATGAAGCCGTTTGGGTGTATCGCCGGACTTGAGAAGGTATGATACCCGAAAATTGGTAAAAATTATGAACTTAGACGACGCCATCATCCTGGAAACCTTCCCCAACCGCATCTCTGCGGAGATGGCCGCGGGGCTGCTGGAGTCCGAAGGCATTGAGGCTCTGGTCCTGGCCGACGATGCCGGGGGCGCGTACCCTATGCTCCAGTATATTCGGGGGGTGCGCCTGCTGGTGGCCCCGGAGGACGAAGCCGAAGCCCGGGAGATCCTGCAGGCCATGGAGACCGGGGAGGCCCCGGAAGCGGAGTGGAATACTTCGACGGCAGCGACCATCATTCCTTTCCAAAAAAAGAACTTGGAATCCGCGAAAAAGACCTTGGAGCAAGCAATGGATATACCGCAAGTCATTAAAGAGATGGCCCAGGAGGCCAAAATCGCGGCCCGGAAGTTGCGGGCCCTGGACCGGGGGGTGAAAGATCGGGTCATTCTCCGGGTGGCGGAGTTGCTTAAAG
>JAKAGH010000076.1 GCA_021817645.1 Deltaproteobacteria bacterium | reverse complement strand
GCCATGGCCGCGGCCTGGGCATCGTCGCCAAACGCGGCCATGAACAGGCAGGATCCCACCCGCGCCGGGAGGTCCGGCAGGGTGGCGCCGGAGGTGACAAAGGGCACGCCCCGGTCCTGGAACAAGAGTGCGGTGGCCAGGACATAATCGGTATCCCCATAACCGATGCCCGCGACCACCCCTTGGGTCAATACTTTCCGGGCTGCGGCCGTGGCGGTTTTCAAGTCGGTCCGGGTATCGAGGCCCACCACTTCCAGCATCTGGTGGTGGAGCAGGCCGCCGGCCTGGTTGAGCAACTTGGCCTTGAGCCTGACCCCATTCATGGCCGGCCCGTCAATAGCAGCCATATCACCTGTCAGATTATATAAGGCCCCGATTTTAATGGGTTCTGCCGCACCGGCGGAAAGGGCGAAGCCCGCCAGCCATACGCCCATGAGCAGCAGCATTTTGGTTATCATTTTGTTCTCAAGCCATCCCTATTTTCGTTCATCCTGGACGCCGTGAATCCAAATACTGCCCCTGCGCTCAATTAGATGTAATTGCAAAACCTTTCTCCGGTTTCGTGTTGAACTACTCAAGGGACTATAGTTATAAAATAATCACCGCCCTTTGGAAAAGGGGGGCAGGGGGGATTTGCATAACCTCCTCAAATCCCCCTAAATCCCCCTTTTTCAAAGGGGGACTTAAGAACCGTTCTTCTCAGTATTTAGCAGGTAGAATTTATATTCGTTGCCTGCAACCGGTTTTTAAATAGACCTTAGGTCATTTTATACGAAATGGCCCCCGGGAAATAGCTGGGTTCCGGAAAAATTTTGCATTTTTTCCACCGATACCAGCACGGAAAAACCTGAGTTTACGCCCAAAAAAGAGCATGGTGGGCCCGGCCCACCATGCTCAATCCCCTAAAATCCCGGCTTATCTTCCTGCGCCGGGATATAAGCGCGGTCCCGCATCTAAAAGTCTTTAAAATCGTCAGTTCCCAGAGGAATGATATCTTCCGGGGAGAGGGCGCGGCCCTGGCCGTTTCCCGGCCGGGGAGAGGACGTCCTGTCGGTGTAACAGCCTGCAGCGGCCCCGCCGGAGGGTTGATGAGTCAGCGCCAGTTTAGGTTCATGGTTTTTGCGTCGGGGCAGCCTCGTTTCCCGGGTGGCCTGGCCCTGGCCGTTATGACCGGAGACCAGGGCCACCAGGCCGCCGACGATGCCCTTCATCTGTTCCGCCTGGGCCATGAGTTCCTCCGCGGCGCTGGCCGACTCTTCGGCATTGGCTGCGTTTTGCTGCACCACACTATCCATTAAGGCCACGGCCTTGCTGATTTGTTCCGCACCTTGGGCCTGTTCCTGGGAAGTGGCGGTAATCTCCGCCACCAGATCCCGCACCTTGCCGGTACTGGAAGTGACCAGGGCGAAGGCTTCGCCGGTCTTCAGCACCAGGCCGGTGCCGCCCTTGACCTTGTCCACCGTGCCTTCGATCATCAAGGCGGTGTTTTTGGCGGCCTCCGCGGCCCGCATGGCCAGGCTGCGCACCTCATCCGCGACCACCGCGAAACCGGCCCCGGCCTCCCCGGCCCGGGCGGCTTCCACCGCGGCGTTGAGGGCCAGCAGGTTGGTCTGAAAGGCAATTTCATCAATGGTCTTGATAATCTTGGCCGTATCATTGGAGGCCTGGGAGATTTCCCCCATGGACGTAGTGAGGTCCTGCATGTGGCGGTCGGCCTCCTGCACCACCCTGGCGGTCTCTTGCATCAAGGCATTGGCTTCACTGGCGTTCTGGGAGTTCTGCCGGCTCATGGAAGTCATCTCTTCCAGGGAGGAGGAGGTCTCCTCCAGGGACGCGGCTTGTTCCGAAGAGCCCCGGGCCAGGGTTTGGCTGGACGCGGAGACCTGGGAAGAGGCCGAGGAAACCTGATCGGACCCCTCATTAAGTTCGGCAATGATGCGATTTATGGGCCGGGTAATAGCCAGGCTCAAGGCGATCCCCAGGAACACGGCCAGACCGAAGCCAACCGCCATACCCAAGATAGAAAGAAACTTTGTCCGGCCGGCATAGCCGTCGGCCTGGGACATGGTCTGCTTGGCTTCTTCCCGGATGACTTTGACGAGCCGGTCCATCAGCTCGTGATCCTTTTTTTGCAGGGGGAGACATTTTTCGTAATACTGCTGATTCATGGCCGCGAAAATTTCCCCTTTGGCCGCCTCCACATTATCCAGACTTTTCGCCAGGGTAAAAAACTTGTTATTTACCTCTTTCGACGCGGCGATGGCCTCCTTGGTCTGGGCCCAGATCTTGCCGGCTTCAGGGCTTTTGGGCAGGGCTTCAAAGGCATTCCAATTCGCCAGATATCTTTCCCGGGCCTGGGCGATCAGGTCGTATTGCTTCTTCCTCATGCCGGTGTCCAGAGAGGGATTGAGCAAGTGGGTCTGGGAGGTGGTGATGGCTTCAATGTGTTTCTGGATGCTTCCCAGGTATTGGATGCTGGGCAGATTCTGCTTCTCCACCCGGTCCAGATAGAGGGTCAGCTGTTGGACGCCGCTCCAGCCCCCAAAACCCACCGCCAGAGTGATCAAGGCCACCGCGAGGAATCCGCCTAAGAGTTTAGTGGATAGTTTGACCTGCATTATAAAATAATCTCCTTTAAAATTACCTAGTTATATATCAATCAGCCTCGGTATTGCTCGAAGTCATTTCAAAACCTCAATTATCCTGATTTGTCATTCTGAGCGCAGCGGGTTTCTTTGCTTGGCTGGTTCTTTTTAAATTGCAGAAATCATGTTGCAGAACTCTCCATGGCACAAAAAGATCGGCAGAGACTAATAATCTGCTGCAGAATCAATTGCTGATTAACTCCGGCGCAAACCGGAAAGCTGATTTCTTATCGGCAACGATAAGTCAGGAGATAAGTATATAGCAACTAAAAAAAGAATGGCAGGCCTGGCCCGCCATTCCGAAATTGTGACCAACTTACTTATTGCCAGGCAGGGCTGAAATTAATAGTCTTTAAAAAAATTCCATCCCTGCCGGCAGTTCCTAAAAGTCCTTAAAATCACCAGTTTCTAAAGGAATAACCTCCTCCGGAGTAAGTGCCCGGCCCGGGCCGGTCCCGGATTGCCGGGACGGGGCCCTGCCGGCAGCCGGGGTGGCCGCGGCCTGGCGCAGGGGCAGCGCCAGTTTGGGGGCACGGGTTTTAGACAGGGGAATTCCCTGGGCCTGACCGGAATGATCGCTGCCCTTTTGGCCTGAAACCAGGGCCACCAGACCGCCGACAATGCCCTTCATCTGTTCCGCCTGGGCGTAAAGTTCCTCCGCGGCGCTGGCCGACTCTTCACCATTGGCCGCGTTTTGCTGCACCACGGTATCCATTTGCGCCACGGCCTTGCTGATTTGTTCCGCACCCTGGGCCTGTTCCTGGGAGGTGGCGGCAATCTCCGCCACCAGGTCCCTCACCTTGCCGCTGCTGGAGGTGACCAGGGTGAAGGCCTCGCCGGTCTTCAGCACCAGGTCGGTGCCCCCCTTGACCTTCTCCACCGTGCTTTCGATCAGTTCGGCGGTGTTTCTGGCAGCTTCGGCAGCACGCAGGGCCAGGTTGCGGACTTCGTCGGCAACCACCGCGAAACCGGCCCCGGCTTCCCCGGCCCGGGCGGCTTCCACCGCGGCGTTGAGTGCCAGGAGATTGGTCTGGAAGGCAATCTCATCGATGGTCTTAATAATCTTGGCCGTATCATCGGAGGCCTGGGAGATTTCCTGCATGGACGCAGTCAGATCGTGCATGTGACGATCGGCCGCCTGCACCACCTTGGCGGTCTCCTGCATCAGGGCATTGGCTTCGCTGGCGTTGCTGGCGTTTTGGCGGGTCATGGAGGCCATCTCCTCCAGGGAGGAGGAGGTCTCCTCCAGAGACGCGGCCTGTTCCGAGGAACCCTGGGCCAGGGTCTGGCTGGCCGAGGACACCTGGGAGGAGGCCGAGGAAACCTGGTCGGCCCCTTCGTTCAATTCGCCAATAATGCGGTTTATGGGCCGGGTGATGGACAGGCTCAAGACGGTCCCCAGGAACAAAGCCAGGACGAAGCCGGCCACCATGCCCACTCCGGAAAGCAACCTGGTCCGGGCAGAGTCGGCGTCGGCCCGGGTCAGGGTTTGTGCGGCTTCATCCTGGTTGATGGTGACCAACTTGCTCAACAGGGCGTGACCTTCTGCCTGCCGGGGGAGGCATTTCTCGGTCAACTGCTTATTCATGTTCTCGAAAATTTCACTTTTGGCGGACTCCGCTTTATCCAGGGATTTGGCCAGGGTGAAAAATTTATTATTCTCATCTCTCCAGACTTCGACAATCCGTTTCGTCTGGTCCCAGAGCTTGGCAGCGTCGCTACCTTTGGGAAGCGCGTCGTAGGCGTTCCAGGCCTTCTGGTAATTCTCCCGGGCTTGGGCGATGCGGTCGAACTGATGCTTCCTCATTTCGGAGGTGAGAGAGGGATTGAGAAGTGCGTTTTGGGCGGTAAGGACGGATTCGATGTTTTTCTGGATGGTGAGCAGGTTTTGGACATTGGGGAGGCTCTGCTTGCCCACTTGGTTGAGGTAGCCGGTCAGTTGGCCGGCGCCGCTCCAGCCTAGATAGCCCACGGCCAGGGTGATTAGGGCCACGCAGATAAATCCACCCAAAAGCTTGGTGGATAACTTAAACTGTATCATGTCATAAACTCCTTTGATAACGCCTTGTTATATTGTAGATAACCTGGAGCGGGGCAGCAGGAGAGAGAAAGACTGCCAGCTTGAGCGAGATGTGGGAAGGGGCAGGTTTTTTCTTGGATATGCTTCTCTGAAATAAGGAAAAATACTTGGCGGAAATCTCCTTTGACCTAATTAGATTAATTTAATTAGATAGTTAGGCAAAGATGCGCTTTATCCCAGAAAAATCTGGTACCTAAGATTTTATCGGCAGGGAGAAGGGGAAAGTTTAATGACCTGGTATCTATTTGATAATTCAGAAAAAGGGGAAATAAAAAAAGAATGCTTACCGCGCAGCCCTAACTTAACCGCAGCGCCAAGCCTCAGTCCGTTTTGAGCGCCAGCACCGCAAACCAAAGGTTTTCATCCAAGGTGGTTATTTCCTGGAGAGGGGTGGCGGCCAGGGCGCACCGGAAGCGCTCCATCTGGGTGCCCAAAATGCCGGAGAAGATATACCACTTCCTGGTGAGAAATTCAGGGATTTTAAGCAAGTCCAGGAGCACGTCCAGGTGGATGTTGGCCAGGGCCAGGTCCCCCGGCAGGTGGGCGAAATCCCGGGCATCCGCCTGCATGAGGAGGATTTCATCTTGCCGCTGGTTATGGCGGACGTTCCGGGCCGCAGTGCGCACCGCCAGTTCGTTGTACTCCACCGCGATCACCCGCGGCGCACCCAGGGCCACCGCCGCCAGGGACAAAATGCCCGTGCCGGTGCCCAGGTCCAGGACTTGCCGGGGGTGATCCTGGGCAAAGACCCGGCGCAGCAGTTGCAGGCAGAGCCGGCTGGTGGGGTGGTAGCCGGAGCCGAAGGCCAGCCCCGGCTCCATGCGGATGACGGTCTCGCCGGGTGCGGGCGCCGGGTCCTCCCAGACGGGGCAGAGGTGAAACCCGGCGACGCTGGTGGGCTTCAATGCCTGGCCGTCTTCCCATTCCGCATACTTGAGGACGGTTTCCGAAGAATATTGACCCGCGGACGTTTCCTTGAGCCACGCCTGCACCGGCCCTTCTTTAGGGGCCCCGAAAAAGAGGTAGGTGTAATCCGCCTCCCGCCAGGCGCCCAGGAAATCGTCGCCCGTTAGGTCCGCGGGCGGATTGACTTTCCCTTGAATTTCGTAAATGAAGATTTTTTCCGGCGGCGGCATAGATTAAGGATAGTTTTCAATTTTAGTTTATCAGCGTTAATCGGCGTGCAGCGGCGGTTAAATATTAACCGCCGCTGCACGCCGATGCACGCAGATAATCTCTGGTGTGACGTCCCAGGAATATCTTACCTAACTTGCCCGGTCTTTCTCCCTCCCCCTGCGAGGGGGGAGGGTCGGGGTGGGGGTGGCGTCTTTGGGCTGATTACAGCCAGTTAGCTAAAGGCGCCCCCCTCACCCTAACCCTCTCCCCCGAGGGGAGAGGGAATAATATTGGGCATATTTAGCTGCGGCGCAGGCTGGAAGGCCTGCGCCACCAGGTTTGCCTTGCAGCTGCAGCAGGAATGGTGCGTGGGACGCCCCTACAACTATTTATTCACCGGCAGGGTAAAGGACAGGTGCGTGCCTTTGGCTTCCTTGCTCCAGATTTTCAGTTCGCCGCCCAAGAGGCGCACCCGTTCCGCCATGGCCGCCAGGCCCGCGCCTTCCTTGGCGGCCTCCGCTTTCCAGGCTTGCGCCGAATTAAAGCCCACGCCGTTATCCTTCACCATGAAGAATACCTGCCTGCCCTTGTGTTTGATGGACACCTCGGCCCGGCTGGCTTCGGAGTGGCGGCCGGTATTGTGCAGGGCCTCCACCAGGACGCGGTAGATCAATTTCCGGCTCTCCCCGGTAAAAAGCCGGTCCATTTCATCAATATCGTGGGACGAGTCTATATGGAAATAGGAACGGAACTCGTTGACCAGATTTTTCAGGGCCGCGGTAAACCCCAAATGCCGCAGGATAGTGGGAGGCGCGTCCCAGGCAATTCCCAGCAAGGCCGCGGCGTTTTCCTTGATCTGGGTCAGGGCCTCTTGACATGACGGTTTTTTCTCCGGGTCCGCCAGTTTCAGGACAATGTCCCGGAGACTGTTTTCCAGGACCCCCAGGTCCCGGTTAACCAAATCCTGTAGTTTCCAGGCCAGGACGGGACATTCCTGATTGGGCGCAGTCAGGAGCCCGGAGGTCAGGCGGCGGCTGGTTTCCGCTTCTTTCAGGGATTCCTTGGTCTTTTGAAGTTCGGTCATATTGGCCATGGTGAGGAGGATGAGGTCCTCACCCGCGAGGGACTGCTCCTTGGTGAGGCGGCAGCCGTTCAGGAGGAGGAAGAGGTGCCCGGCGCCCAGAAAATCGTGCTCCACCGGGAAGTTCTGGAACGTGGCGTTCAGGGGCAAGATATCTTCCAGGAGTTGCCGCAATTGCGGGATATCCCATTGGCGGTTGCCCAACTCATAGACGAGAAGGCCCATGGTCTCCGCCGGAGTCACCTGGAAGATTTGATAAAAGGCAGGGTTGGCCGCTTTCACCCGCAGGTCCCGGTCCAGAACCAGCAGGGCCTCTCCCATGGCCGCATATACGCCCTGGATAAGATCCTGATGTCGTCTTAGCTGCAGCAGGCTTTCCTTGAGCTCGTTGATGTCAATAATGGTGATGACCGCACCCTCGATCTTTTTGTTCAGGGTGTAATAAGGCCGGATACTGAGGCGGTACCAGCGGCCCTTCCGGTCTTGGACCTCCCTGGTCTTTACCGTCAGGGATTCGATGACTTCCTGGGCCAGGTCCTCCAGGCCGGAAATGTCCAGGTTCAACTTGATATCGCTGAGGGGCCGGCCCACGTCTCCGGGGATGAGGTTGAAGAGCTCATGGGCCTGATGGGTGATGTGGCGGATGCGCAGGTCCCGGCCCAACATGATGATGGGGATGTTGCTGCTCAAAAGCAGGTTGTTGTAGTCGTTGTTGAGCTGGGTCAGTTCGCTGTTTCTGATGTGCAGTTCCTCGTTCAGGGAGGTGAGTTCCTCGTTGGCGGACTGCAGTTCCTCCTTGGCGGTTTCCAACTCTTCGTTGACGCTTTGAAACTCCTCATTGGCCGAGAGGATTTCCTCGTTCGCGGCCCGGAGTTCCTCGTTGGTGGCCTCCTTGTCGGCGATCACCGCCTGGAGATTCTCCTTGAGGGAGGCCTTTTCCTCCCGGAGTTTCAGAATTACCTGTTCTTTGGCGCCGCCCTTTTTGGGGACAGCTTCCGGGGGTGACGCTGCCGCGGCGACCTGGGGAGCGCGGGGCGGGGCTTCTTCGAAAAGCACCAGGAAGAAGCGCTCTTTGGCGGGGGTGCCTTTTTTGAGGGGGACCACCTCCAGGTCCACTGCCCGGCCCTCCCCGTTGTAATCCACCCGCAGCCCCGCGGTCTTAACGCTGCTGTTTTTCTTTTTAGCCTGGGATACCGCGGTGCGCAGGGCCAGGAGCAGGCCTTCCCGGGCCATGCGCATGAGATTGAAGCTGGCTTCCCCCGGCGCGGGCTCCAGATATGGACCGGTCTGGCCCCGAAACTGCAGGATGTCCAGATCTTCATTGATCAGGACCCCCGCGGGCGCGAAGCGATTGAGGACGAGGCGGTCCGCTTCCGCATAGAGATGCTGTTTGCTCCAAGCTTCTTCGGCTTCCTTGGCCGGACCTTGGAGCAAGGACCGGTGTGCCTGGGAAAAGCGGGGGGGCAGAAAATCCAGCCTCACCTGCTGGGCTGGCGCGGATTTCTTCCGGTATATCTTGAATTTTTTGTCCAACAGGTTGAAGAGCTCGGTAAAGGTGCCGATGGTCTCCGAGGACCCCAGCATCAGAAAGCCCCCGGGGTTGAGGGAGAAGTGGAACATGGGAATGAGGCGTTTTTGCAGGGCCGTCTGCAGGTAAATCAGGACGTTGCGGCAACTGATGAGGTCCAGCTTGGAGAAGGGCGGGTCCTGGATGAGGTTCTGCCTGGCAAAGACGCACATATCCCGGATGGTCTTGCTGATCTGGTAACCCCCCGGGACCTTGACGAAAAAGCGGCGCAGACGCTCCGGTGACACCTCCGAGGCGATGTTTTCCACGTAGACGCCGACCCGGGCCTTGTCGATAACCGCCTCGCTGACGTCGGTGGCGAAAATCTGGATGGGCACGGTGGCCTCCCGCTCCCCCGTGTATTCCAGCCAGCTCATGGCCACGGAATAGGCCTCTTCCCCGGAGGAGCAGCCGGGCACCCAGAAGCGCAGGCTGCCATCCGCAGGTTTGGCTGACATGATCTTCGGGAAGACCGTTTTTTTCAAAACCTCAAAAGCCCCTTCATCCCGGAAAAAGCCGGTGACTTTGATGAGCACGTCCTGATAAAGGGCTTCCGCTTCCTCGGGCTGGTCTTTCATAAAATTCAGATAATCCGGCAGGTTGTCCAGCTTGTGGAGCACCATGCGCCGCATGATGCGCCGCCTTAAGGTGGTGCGCTTATACAGGGTGAAATTGACCCCGGTGACCTTTTGCAAGAGCAGGAGAATCTGCTCCAATTCCTTGTCGGTTTCGGGCGGCAGCTCCGAGGCGGGGGTTTGATAATAGGACCAGAAGGGGTGGCGGCTGATCTTGGCCAATTCCAGGGCCATATCCCCGGGATTGAGAATGAAGTCGACACAGCCGGTGGCCACCGCGGCGTTGGGCATGAAGGAGTACCGGGCCGAGGTTTCGTCCTGGGCAAAAGTGATGCCCCCCGCGTGTTTGATGGCCTCGATGCCCAAGGCGCCGTCGGAGGAGGTGCCGGAAAAGATGATGCCCGCGGCATGGTCTTTCTGGTCTTCCGCCAGGGAGCGGAAAAGGTGGTCGATGGTCAGGCAGGGGCGCTTTTCTCCCCGCGCGGTGATTTTTAAGTGTCCGTGAGAGACGGCGATGTCCGTATTGGGGGAGATGACGTAAACCCCGTTGGCCTTGATGGGCATGGCTTCAGTCACCTGTTTCACGGGCATGCGGGTCATCTTGCCCATGAGTTCCGGGAGGATGGATTCGTGCAGCGGGTCCAGGTGCTGGACGACGATGAAGGCCATGCCGGTGTCCGCGGGCAGGTGGGAGAAGAACTGGGAGTAGGCCTCGAAGCCGCCGGCGGACGCGCCGATGCCGACGATGAACCGGGGTTTTTCTCCTAATTGCGGGGTGTCCTGGTGGTTCCCGGGGCCGGGCGCAGCCGCGGTCTCGGGCGGGGAGGGCTTTGGAAGCTTTGCTGTTGGCGGCTTAGAAGGTTTAGGAACTTTGGGAGACTTGCCGGACTCTTTTTTCGGGGACATAGTCGGTCTCTTCCCTTAACGTCGCCAAGATATGAAATCTTTTCAAATTAGCATAAGGCCAAAAGCCAAATTTGTAAAGGCTTAGCAGTGGAACTGATTTTGTCTATAATTGGCGGGCGGTAAAATACATCGGCGTTAATCGGCGTGCATCTGCGGTTAAATATTAACCGCAGATAAACGCAGATGAACGCAGATATGTGCGGTTCTCTATTGAATTATCGTGAATTGCTGATAAATTATATAATTCATTCATAAGCCCCGGAAAGCTGGGCAAGGGAAGGCGCGTATGCAGCTCAAAGGCAAGGTGCATAAGTTTGGGGACGACATCAACACTGATGAGATCATCCCGGCCAGGTATTTGAATACCTCGGACCCCGGGGAACTGGCGCAACACGCCATGGAGGACGCCGACCCCGATTTCGTCAAAAAGCTGAAACCCGGCGACTTCGTGGTGGGCGGCAGGAACTTCGGCTGCGGCTCCTCCCGGGAGCATGCGCCCGTGGCCCTCAAGGCCGCGGGGGTGGCCGCGGTCATTGCCGGCAGTTTCGCCCGCATCTTCTACCGCAACGCTTTTAATATGGGCCTGCCCATTTTGGAGTCTCCGGACGCGGCCGCGGCCCTCAAATCCGGGGCCGAAATCAGCGTGGACCTGGACACCGGCGAGATCACCGACCTGGCCACGGGACAGAAATTCGCGAGCCAGCCCATCCCGCCCTTTATGCAGGAACTGCTGGCGGACGGCGGGCTGATGGCCCATATCACCAAAAGTCTGGAGGCAAAGAGAGCATGAGTTATCGCATTGCGGTCATTCCCGGGGACGGCACCGGCCCGGAAGTGGTGGCCGAAGGGATCAAGGTGCTGAATGCGGTGGCCGGAGCCGCCAAGATCAAATTTGAT
>JAKAGH010000423.1 GCA_021817645.1 Deltaproteobacteria bacterium | reverse complement strand
GTGTCCCGGGCCGAAGGCAGGAAAAGCTAATGTAGGGGGGGACCCATGTATCCCCCCTGAGAGGGCGCACACGCGGGTGCGCCCCTACGACGTCGCGCCGCCGGACGCCGGCGGGGTCTGAGGCGCAGGCGGCACTTCCGGCTCTTCCCCCACTTCCGGCCGGTCCACAAAACGGTGGGGCAGTTTGATAGTCACCGTCGTCCCCCGGCCCACCGCGCTGTCCAAAGTGATGGCGCCCCGGTGCTCATCCACAATCTGCCGCACAAAGACCATACCCAAGCCGGTGCCGCCGATCTTGGTGGTGTAAAACGGCACAAAGACATTCTCCACCACCTCAGGAGGCATGCCCCGGCCCGTGTCCTGGATGGTCAGTATCGTGTTGTCCTTGTCCACCTGAGTGCGCACCATCAGTTTGCCATGCGGCCGGGAGGCTTCGATGGCGTTGCGCACCAGGTGGGAGAGGGCTACCTTGAGAAGGTGACTGTTGAAGCGGCCCATCAGGGGCTGGGGGTGGAACTCGGTGATCAGGGCGATATTCTTGGCTTTCAGCTCCGGCCGCAGTAATTCCAGGGTGTCTTCCACGATATCGTTGAGGTCTTCCTGATTGAAAAAGGATTCCTTCCTCTGGGCCAGGGATTCAAAGCGGGTTACCATCTGCTCGATGTGGCGGGCTTCTTCGGCGATGGCCGACAGCCAGGTGCGGGTGGGATCCTCCGGGTCGGTCTTGCGCAAGAGGCGGTGACTGAAGCCACCGATGATATGCAGGGGATTGCGAATGCCGTGAGCCATACCCAGGGCCATCTCCGCCATGGTGCGCTCCATCACCAGGGCTTCCATCTCCCGGTTGAGGGCCAGGATTTCATGGCTGGTTTCTTCCAGATGATGATGGTCCTCCTCCATGCGGCGATAGAGGCGTTGGATGCGGTGGAAAAAGAGGGTGGTGGCGGCAATAATCACATAGATGATGCTGTCCAGACCTCCGAAGAGTCTCCGGAGACTCCAGAGAGACGAGCTTTGCCCGAAATAGTTGATGAGTTCCTGCAGGATATGGGAAGTGGCGTGGGAAATGGAGAAAATGACAAATCCCAGGGTGAGCCAGTCCAGAAACAACCACAGGGCGTTTTCCGGATCCTGGGCCATCAGGCTCCGGGTTACCCTGAGGGAAAGCAAAGAGAAAATAATAACTGCGAGGGTGCCCAGAATTTGAAACAGCCAGATAGGGAAAAAGGGCAGGCTGATCATCGCGGTTCTCTTTGGGACTCCCGGGCCAAAACCTTGAGGCCCCGGTAAAAGAGATAAAAAGCCGGGATCAGCAAAGCAAAATGATCAATTTTGGTGAGGTAATAGAACCAAGTTTCCCAGTCCTCCATGACCAGGCGCTCGGACAGGCCGTGGCCCATAATGGCCCGGTTGGTCCGGCCCCATTCCAGGGTATGGCCCACCACCGCATCCAGATTCCAGAGAGCCAGGATGCCGCAAGCCCAGATCAGGTAACGGAACCCGCGATAGCGCTGCAGCTTCTCCTGGCGCATTTCATAAATAAAAAAGAGCATGGAGCCGCAGAAAAGCAGGTGGGCCGTCTGGTGCACATAAGAGCCTTCCGTGCCCCATTGGAACCAGCCCTGGGCCAGGACATACTGGGGAGAACAAAGGAGAAGAAGAAAAACTCCGGGGAGAATTCGCAATAGGCGGCGTTTCATTGGCTGCGCCTCACTCTCCTATTATTGGCATCCCCGGAGAAATTGTCAATGCGGCTGGGGGGTCAAGTTTGGTAGCCGAACATCCGCAGGGCCTTGGGGTCCTTGCGCCAGTTCTTCCATACCTTGACCCAGAGGTCCAGATAGACGCGGCAGCCCAGCAGGGTCTCCATTTCGCCCCGGGCCTCCTGGCCGATGGTCTTGAGCATCTGCCCTTTCTTGCCGATGACGATGCCCTTCTGGGAGGTTCGCTCCACGTAAATCACGGCCCGGATGGACACCAGGTCCGGCCGCCGGCTTTCATCGAACTCCTCAATGGCGACGGCCACCGCGTAAGGCATCTCTTCCCCCAGGTGGTGCAGGAGCCGCTCCCGGATCAGCTCCATCACCAGGAAGCGCTCCGTTTGTTCAGTGATCTGTTCTTCCGGGTAGATAGGCGGGGCTGTGGGCAAGAACTTGATTATTTCGGCTTCCAACTCCGGCAGGCCGTCCCCCAACAGGGCGCTCACGGGAATGACCGGGGCCTGGGGAAAGAGGCCATGATAGGCCTCCATCAGGGGCAGGAGCTTGGGTTTGGATACCAGGTCGATCTTATTTATGGCCACGATCAGGGGCTGGGAGAGTTTTTGTAAATGGGGCAGCAGTACCGGGTCCCGGGGGTCGGGCCTCCGGGGCTCCACCAGCCAGACCACCACGTCCGCGGCGGCCAGGGCGCTTAAGGCCGCCTGCACCAGGCTCTGGTTCAGCTGCCCTTTGGGTTCGAGAACTCCGGGAGTATCCAGATACAAGAGCTGGGCTTCGGGCCGGTTGACGATCCCTAAAAGCCGGTGGCGGGTGGTCTGGGGCTTGGGCGAGGTAATGGCCAGCTTCTCCCCCACCAGCTGGTTGAGCAAGGTGGACTTCCCCACATTGGGCAAACCGATGAGG
>JAKAGH010000075.1 GCA_021817645.1 Deltaproteobacteria bacterium | reverse complement strand
TTATCTAAGAGGGACAAGCGGGGCGGGGCGGCAGGACGGCAATATCTGCCTGATGTTTCCGGAAAAATAGGCCATCAACTTGGTTCCTTTCAAGTGGATCATATTTTTAATTGACACTATTTTGGTGTAACACTAAAATAGTGTCATGAAGAATGTCACGATCACCCTGGACGAAGAGGTAGCCCGCTGGGCCCGGATCAGAGCGGCGGAACAGAACACCAGTGTCTCGCGGCTGGTGGGGGAGATGCTCAAGGAGAAGATGCAGGCGGATGATGCCTACCTTCTGGCTATGGAGCAATATCTGTCTAAGGAGCCCAAGGTCATAAACAAGACCGGGGCGCCCTATCCCAGCCGGGAAGAGCTGCATGAGCGCTAAGGTGTTTGTGGATACTAACGTGCTGGTATATTGCTGGGATGCCTCGGTTCCGGAGAAGCAGGCACGGGCCACGGCCTGGATGGCGGCGCTTTGGGAAAGACGTACAGGCCGTCTAAGTTACCAGGTCCTCCAAGAATTCTATGTGACGGTCACCGCTAAGCTGAAGCCGGGGTTGGATATTAACGCGGCCCGGAGAGATGTAAGGGACTTGCTGGCCTGGAAGCCATTGCCGGTGGACAGCCGGGTGCTGGAGGGAGCCTGGCTTCTCCAGGACCGTTATGGTGTTTCCTGGTGGGACGCCTTGATCATGGCCGCGGCGCAAGCTGCGGGATGCCGCTATCTTTTGAGCGAGGATTTTCAAGCAGGGATGAAGGTGAGTGACCTAATGATGATAAATCCTTTCCGGACATCCCCCGCTGACCTGCAATAAATTCCACACCTCCCTTTTTCTCAGGATTACTTCTCCAGCTTCTCCAGACGCACCCCTATCAACCTGATAAGCTTGCGCCGGGGGTTTTCCCTGCGGTCCAGGAAGGGCATGAAGAGCTTCATGGCGAAAAACTGCAGGCGGTCCAGGGACCCGGTGGCCGCGGGCAGGGTCTGGCTCCGGGAGCGGGTGTCGAAATCGGCGAAACGCACGGTGACCACCACGGTGCGGCAGGCCTTAAAGCCGTCGGCCAGCAGGCGCTCTCTGACATGACGGCACATGTAAAGGAGGCGGTCAAACAGGAGTTGCAGGTCCAAGGTATCGACGCCGAAAGTTTCCTGTTCCCCCACCGATTTGGGCTCATATTCCTCGCGGAGCGGCGCTTCGTGTCGGCCCCGGAGGCGTTCATAGAGTTCAGGGCCCCATTTGCCGAACCGTAGCTGCAACTCTGCCGCAGAAAATTTTTTTAAATCCCGGACGAACCTGATGCCCTCCCGGGCCAGCCGCGCTTCCGCCTTGGGGCCGATGCCGGGGATTTTCCGCACTGCCAGGGGTTCCAGAAAGCGTTCCGCCTCTTCGGGGGTAACGATGGTGAGGCCGTCGGGTTTCTGGAAATCGGACGCGATCTTGGCCACCAGTTTGTTGGGGCCCAGGCCGATGGACCCGGTGATCTGCTCTTGGTCTTTGATTTCCTGTTTGATTTTCCGGCAGATGGCCGCGGCCCGGTCAAAGGAACCCGCGGGGCTCAGATCGAAATAGGCTTCATCGATACTCGCCTCTTCCACCAGGGAGGCGTGGCGGCGCAGCAGGGCCATGATCCGCTCCGAGACCTCCCGGTAGCGGCGGTAATTGACCCCCAAAAAGACGGCGCCGGGCTGGCCCTGATGCCGGGCCTTTTCGGAGAAGCGCCAGGCCAGGGAGATGGGGAGTGCGGAATGGATGCCGTATTGCCGCGCCGCATAATTGGCGGTGGAGACTACGCCCCGGCCCTTACCCTGGGCCGGGTCCGCGCCCACGACCAGGGGCAGGCCCCGGAGTTCCGGATGATCCCGTTCCTCAATGGCCGCAAAAAAGGCATCCATGTCCAGGTGGGCAATGATTCTCACGACTTCACATTGTATCATCCTCCGGGGAGATGGGGGAGGGGGGCCAGGGGATGGCGCTCCGGGAATACCTCGGGAGTGCCGCAGCCCCTACCCTCCTCCCCCACTCCATTTCTCCCATGGCGTTCCTTGATTCCCCTCAAATCAGTCTTAATTTTTTGGTGAGGCCCAAATCCGGACGGCTGGCTTTCCTAACCCCGGTCGCGGTGGGACCGGGGTTTTATTTTTCGCGGCTAGTTATCAGGGCAGTTCCACATGGCCCTTTGGCCCACCCGCGAAGCATGAAAGGAATCGTAGGGGCGGGCGTCTCGCCCGCCAGGTAATCCGCACAGGCTGGAAAGCCGGTGCTACCACTCGGAACTTTTCGGAGCAGATGTCTGCCCCACAGGAGGTCAAACATGGCAGTGGCAGCGGTGGTGGCCAAAGTTCATGAGTTCAAAGACGGCGACATGAAAGAAGTGAAAGTGGGGGAAACCACGGTCTTGTTGGCGCGGCTCAAGGGGAAATTTCACGCTATCGGCGGCATCTGCACCCACTACGGGGGCAACCTGGCGGAAGGATCTTGTAAAGGGGACCGGGTCTATTGCCCCTGGCACATGTCGGCTTTCAATCTGGTCACCGGGGACCTGGAGGAGCCGCCGGCCCTGGACGCGGTGCCCCGGTTTGAGGTGCGGCTGGAGGGAGAAGACGTCATTGTCAGCGTGCCCGAGGCGGCCGGGGACCGCCGGACACAGGCCATGGCCCAGCGAAATGCCGCGGTGGACCCCCGCACCTTCATCATCCTGGGAACCGGGGCCGCGGGGCTGGCAGCCGCGGAAACACTGCGCCAGGACGGCTTTCAGGGCCGGGTGGTGCTGCTCACCCAGGAGGACCGGCTGCCCTATGACCGCCCCGACTTAAGCAAAGGCTATCTGGAAGGCGCCAATCCCCAGGAAAACTTATGGCTGCGGCCCCCGGAATTCTTTGCCGCGCATGACCTGGAAGTCTTGCTGGAGAAGAAAGCGACCCAGGTGGACGCCGCGGCCAAGACCATCACCTTGGCGGACGGCGCCACCATGAAATATGACGCCCTCCTGCTCGCCACCGGCGGCAGCGCCCGCCGCCTGGAAGTGCCGGGCGCGGAGCTGGCGAATGTTTTTACTCTGAGAAGCCTGGCGGACGCCGGCGCAATCATAGCCGCGGCCGGGAAAGGCGCGCAAGCGGTGATCGTCGGGGCCAGTTTCATCGGCATGGAAACCGCGGGCAGCCTCAGCAAGCGGGGCCTGAAAGTGACGGTGGTAGCCCCGGGGCCGGTGCCTTTCCAGCGCATTTTGGGGCCGGAAATCGGCCGCATGTGGCAGCAGGTCCTGGAGGAAAACGGCGTCTCCTTCCGCCTGAACGCCAGGGTGGCGCGCCTCGAAGGCCGGGAGCGGGTGGAGGCGGTGATTTTGGAAAACGGCGACAGACTGCCCGCGGACCTGGTGCTCGCCGGGGTGGGGGTCAAACCGGCCACGGATATGCTCCAGGGCGTGCCCCTGAACCCGGACGGCAGTCTCACCGTGGACCAGTATCTGCAAGCCGCGCCGGACCTCTACGCGGCCGGGGATATCGCCCGGTTCCCCGACTGGCGCACGGGCGAGCCTACCCGCATCGAGCACTGGAGATTGGCCCTGCAGCACGGCCGGGTGGCCGCCCACAATCTGGCCGGGAAAAAGGTCCCCTTCCGGGACGTGCCCTTTTTCTGGAGCGAACGGCTGGATATCTTTTTTCAATATGTGGGCCACGCGAGCGATTGGGACGAGATCATCTATCAGGGCGACCCGGCCAGCCGCAAGTTCCTGGCCTTTTATGTCAAGGGTAAACGGGTGCTGGCCGTGGCCGGCTGCCAACACGAGCGGGAGATGACTGCCGTCACCGAGTTGATGCGGCTGGACCGCCTGCCCTCGCCGGAGGAATTGCGCCGGGGGCCGGTGGATTTCCTGCAGCGCCTGCGGGAGAGTTAGAAGACATTTTTCAGGGAGGGGGCTAGGGGGGTAGCTATCAGCAGTCAGCTTTCAGCTTTCAGCTATTAGCTATTAGAATTTTAAGATTCAAGACAAGCATGGGGATGGTTTTAACACCGATCGCCAACAAACGGCAACTTTCTCGCAGGGGCAGACCCAGGTGTCCGCCCGGGGATGTCGAGCACATTTGGCTGCACCCCCACTCGATTGTCGGCCGGTCCCACGATTTTTTATAAAGCTGACCGCTGCAAGCTGATAGCTTATCCCCTTACTACCTGCACTCTACTGGCGGGACAAAGAAATTATGGAGAAAGATAAACAAGAACATTTAGCCGTGACCTGCCAGATCTGCGGCCAGGCCAAGGCCCTGGAGGAGGTCTGGCCCGGGGAACTGGTCCGGGAGGGGGTGGAGAAAACCATCCGGCAAGAATACCCGGACTGGTCCAGTCAGGGTTACATCTGTCTCCAGGACCTGAACCGGATCCGGGGCAAATATGTGGAGGCGGTGCTCAAGGAAGGGATGGGGGAGATCGAGACGCTGCAAGACGGCTTGCTGGAACGCCTGAAGGAGCATGAGCTCTTATCCCGGAATATCAACGTGGCCTTTGAGGAGGACCTGACTTTTTGGGAAAGGCTCTCCGATCGAGTGGCGGCCTGGGGCGGCAGTTGGACCTTTATCCTTTCGTTCCTCTTTTTCACCTGCTTTTGGTTCGCGGTAAATTCCTATATCTGGATTTTTCGTCCCTTCGACCCCTACCCTTTCATTTTTTTAAACCTGGTCTTTTCTTTGATGTCGGCGATCCAGGCCCCCATTATTCTCATGAGCCAGAACCGCCAGGACTCCAAAGACCGCCTGCGCTCGGAATATGACTACCGGGTCAATCTCAAGGCGGAGCTGGAGGTGCGCCATCTCAACGAAAAGATGGATCTGCTGCTGACCCGGCAATGGCGGCGCCTGCTGGAGATCCAGCAGATTCAACTGGCGGTGATGGAGGAGTTGGCGAATAAGGCGAAATGATTTTCTTCGTTCCCACCAAATTAGCTAAAACCCAGAGATATTCAAGTTCCAATGAATCCACCAGGTCCTTCTTCAATTCCGGGGGGAGGATTTCCCAGGTATAAGTTTCGATCTCCAGGTGGCGGCAAAAGCCGCGCGCCCGCAGCAGATCCAAGACCGCCCGGGTCTCGTCCCGGGTGGAGAGGAGCATCCCGTGGCGCGCCACAAACAGCGGTGTGTGGAAGTGGATGCGCCATTCCCGGTCCCGGCTGTCCGGTAAGGTGGGCAGGGCCGCCGCCAGGTCCGGGAATTGCCGCCGGCCGCCATTTCCCTGCCGGGCCAGGACCTGGTGCAGGTAGGGAGAATCAGCAAAATCTTGGAGCTGCCGGGCCAGCGCGGCCCGGCCAGCAGCGTCCGGGGGGAGGGGAACTTTTAGGCCCGCGGTGATCTGCACCTTCCCCACTTTGATGCCTTCCCGGTCAAAGCCGTCCAGGGCCGCGGCCGGGTCTTCATAAGCCACGGCCAGGTGGCAGGTGTCCAGGCAGACCCGGAGGTGGGTCAGCACAAGCTCCTGTGCCTTAGTCAGGGGAATGTCTAACCTCCGGGCCAGGAGAGGCGCAGCCTTAGGCAGCAGCCAATCCCGGAAAAACGCGGTCAATTCCCCACTGTTTTCCACCAACCCGTCCGGCTCCGGCTCCAGGTCCAGGTGGAGCAATTTGCTTTCTTCGTCCCGGATGCGGGCCATTTCCTCCACCACCACTGCCAGGTTGGCGCAGATCCGCTCCAGGGCCGCGGTGTCCCCGGGGTTGACCCAGGGCTTGTAAGACAGGGGAGAGGTGGAGATGCTTCCTTCCAGGCCCAAGGGCAGCAGTTGCCGGAGAATCCCCACCAGCCGCAGGGTGTAGCGCACCCGGGTCTCTTCCCGCCAGTCCGGGGCAAAGACCTGGGATTTGACCCGCTGCCCGCCGTGAAAGGCCCCGTAAGGGAAGCCGTTCATGGTAAAGACGTAAAGGCCCTGGGCGGCCAGGAATGCCCGGAGCTCTTCGAGATTTCCCCCGGTCAGCAGTTCCTCGCTTTCCGCCGCGGAGAGGCGCAGGCCCAGGCCGAAGGGCCGGTCCGGCGAGAGTCTGGCGTGCAGCCGGGGCACCTGGGTGTGGAGGTGGCCGAAGAGCTCCTGCCAGCCGGTGCCGGGATGAATCTTGGTGCAGTAGGTCAGATGGAAGCAACCGTCGGGGCCGATTTGCAAGGTTTTGCCTCGAATGCGGGGAGGGAGGTGCGGCCGCGGGCTTTAGTCCGGAACGGCACAGGCTGGAAAGCCTGTGCTACCCCAGGCCCGGGCCCGGCGGGCCGGGGGAGCCACGGCACCGGCTGCGGCCCTCTTTTTCAGGAGGTCTAGACAGGTGACCAGGGACTCCGGGTCTATTTCATGGACCTCCAGCCCCTGGCCGATGGCCCACAAGAGCATGATGGTGAGCCGCCCTCCCAGATGTTCCCGGAATTCCTGGAGGCCCTCCAGGACCCGGGCCGGATCATCCAGTTCCGGCGCGTAAAGACTGAAGCCCAGGTTTTCCAATAAGGTCACGATCCGGAGCCAATCGGGCCGCAGGAGGAATCCGGCCAGATAGGAATAGGTGGCGTCCAGGGCCATGCCCAGGGCCACGGCCTCGCCGTGCCGCAGCCGGTGGCCGGAGAGCTGCTCCAGTTTATGGGCCGCCCAATGGCCGAAGTCCAGGGGCCGGGAGGTGCCGCACTCAAAGGGGTCGCCGCTGCCGGCAATGTGGTCCAGGTGCAGGGCGGCGCAGCGATAAACGACCTGCTCCATGATGCCCAGGTGGCGGGCGGTCAACTTTGCAGCCTGCTCCTCCAGGAAAGCAAAAAAAGCCGGGTCTTTAATCAGGGCCACCTTCACGGCTTCGGCCACACCGCCCAGCCAATCCCGCCGGGAGAGAGTGGGGAGAAAGGCCGCGTCATTGATGACCGCCCAGGGCGGGGCGAAGGTCCCCAGGAAATTCTTGAGGCCAAAAGAATTGATGCCGTTTTTCACGCCGATGGCGGCGTCGGCCTGGGCCAAGACGGTGGTGGGAACGCGGAGCAGCCGCAGTCCCCGGTGGGCCGTGGCCGCGGCATAGCCCGCCAGGTCGATGACTGCGCCCCCGCCCACGGCCACCACGAAGGAGTGGCGGCAAAGGCCCGCGTCCCGGATGGCTTGGTGCAGGCGGTCCACCAGACGGCTGTCGTTTTTGGCTGCTTCGCCCCCCGGCACCAGCAGGGGCGGGGCCGCGAGCTCCAGGAACTCCTGGTGGCGGCGGCAGTAAGCCTCAATCTGCCCCAACAGGCGGGGGTGGTGCTGGGACAATCCCTGATCCACCACCACCAGCAGCTTTTTCGGGCGATGGTCGTCCTCTCCGGCCGCGACCTGACTTACTAAGGGATTGTCCGGGGCAAAGACCTCCCTGGTAAAATGGACGGCGTAGCGATAGCGCACTTGAAAATCTTGCCGGATGGGCTCGATGACCTTGATCCTCCTGCAGCCGGTTATCTTGAACATAAGACCTGGCCTGGGGAAATCAAGGGCGAGCTAGGCGGGGAAAACGGGAGGTTTAAGCACCAAGTTTCTTGAAAACTGTCTCGATCTGCTCCTTTAGCGTTTCCGCTCTAAACGGCTTGACCACATAATTGTCGACCCCCGCTTTTACGGCGGCAAGAATATACTCCTCTTGCCCCTCGGCGGTTATCATCAGCACCGGAATATGTTGATGCTCCGGGTGGGCGCGAATTTTTTGCAAGAGTTCCAAGCCGGACATTTGGGGCATATTCCAGTCAGTAATGATCAGGTCAATGGGGAATTCTCTCAGAAGAGACAGCGCTGCAGGCCCATCATCTGCTTCAAAGATACTATCAAAACCGATCCGTTTAAGAATTTTACAGATGATCTTCCTGGTGATTTCAACGTCATCCACTACCAATACATTTTTTTTAGGGTTTTCCATTTTACTACCTTCAGATAGACGGCGGATTCGCTCTCCCTCAATCGCACTCAACCTCTGCTGCGGGAGAGGCTCGATGACCTTGATTGTTCTTCAGGCGGGTACTTTAAAAATAAGGCTTATTCTGAGAAAAGGAAAGGGGATCAAGGCGGGGAAAAATAGGAGCATTTTCTATTTTTCTTGAAAGGATCTGAAAATGGAAGAGAAAAATTAGAATAAATAGGAAGTTTTCCTATTTATTCATGATCTTTCGGGCCAGTGCCGCGGCCTCCTCCAACACCGCGGCCTGCCCCTTAATATCCCCGGGGTTTTTGACACCGGTGGCCCGGAGCAGGAATACCGGGTCATAACCGAAAAAAGTAAGCCAGCGCTGGTAGCGGGGGAAGATGTCGGCAAATTGGCCGGCATCCGGGTTGGCCTGGACCAGGACCAGGACCGCGGTTTTCCCCCCGGGCACGCGGCTGGTGAAATCCGCATTGATGTAAGAATACGTGCGGTCGAAAAAACATTTCAACTGGCCGCTTAAGTCCCCGAAGTAAACCGGGGAGGCCAGCACCAGGACCTCCGCAGCCTTGACGGCCGCCAGCACCGGGGCCAGATCGTCCTCCAGGATGCAGGCCTCGGTTTTAGTCTTGCAGGACATGCAGGCCTGGCAACCGCGAAAATTCATCTGGTTCAGGGAATATACCTGAATTTCCGCCCCCTTTTCTTTGGCGGCCTCCAGAAAGGCGGAGGCCAAAGTGGCGCTGTTCCCCTGGGGCCGGGGACTGCCCAACACCGCGGCGATTTTCAAGCTGTCCTCCTGGACAAGGTCATACGGCTTCTTTTTCCATATGCTATTCTCCCAGCGAATTCAAGACATTTGTACAATAGCGGTCCCAACTCACCCAGGTCACTTCGTCGATCTCCCCTCTCTCAAACATCTCCCGGGAGGAGTCATCCACGATGGGGTCGTTGCCGCCGCAAGAGAGCTGGTACATCCGCTCCATTTCCTTGACCGCGGCCCGGTAAATGGATTTCTTGGTCAGATGGAACTCAATAATTTCTCCCATAATCCTCAGCCTCCGCATTTTCCCGGCCCGGGGGCCGGAAGGGCTGAGGGAAGAGGGAGCAGTTCCTGATCAGCTTAGGTTCCGGCCGCCAGCCTGATTAAATCTTTTCGGTACCATACAATCTTAATATCGGTAGAATCGAACCAATCCGCAAGTCTTTTTCCCATAATAATGTATAGACGTGAAAAAGAAAATGTTCACAAATTTTCCTGAGAGTAAAGGGTTTTATGCCAAATCTAGATCAAACCTGTAGCCTCGCGGGGGTGAAACCGGAAGAATACCGTGTCCTGTTCAAAGACCGTCGTCCTCAAAAAAGCGAGGGCGGACCCGGAGGTCCGCCCTTAATCACCACACCTGCATCAGTGCGCCCTTAATCAGAGTTCCGTCTCATTGCATCAGGAGCTGGAGTATCGCGCCCAGGCCGCCCCTCCGGAAATAGACCACCTTGTCCACCCAGCCGCAGTCGGACCCGTAATCGACATAGTCATCCTTGCGGTACTGCCAGGTGATGGTATGGATACCCTTGGGGATGGCTAAGGTTACCTTGGTCCAATCCACTACCCCGTCTATAGAACCTTTGAAGGTGTCATCAATCCAAACCCCCAGATAGTCATAATAGCTGCCAGGCGGGGCTGCCTCGGAAGAAACCTTCCAATAGAACGACAGGGTGCCGGGGCCGGTGACGGTGGTAATCAGTTGGGTCCACTGGTTAGCGGCGATGGCCCCGCTCTGGGCGGCGCTGCCGCCGTAATACCAGGTGGCGCTTTCCCCGAACCAGTTGGCGTGGCCCGCGGTGTTGAAGCTGAGCTTGGTATTGTCCAGGGCCGTGCTCAGGGGGATGGTGGGCGGGACGTAGGGGGAGAGGGCGAAGTCGATGGGCCACTTATTGCCGGTGGTGGTGGTGTTATCGGTGCTCGCGCCCGTGGTCACCGATTGGGAGGATGAGGTATATCCCGACGCACTGGCGGTGATGGTAAAGGTAGTATTGGAGCCCACCCGGGGCAGGGCATAGATGCCGTTGGCGTCAGTGCTGGCGGAGGAGCCGTCGCTGCTGCTCACCGTGGCGTGGTTCAGGGGAGTGCCGCCGGCATCCGTCACCCGGCCGGCGATGATCTCGCCGGAACCCGAAGGATAGACGTTGTAGATGCATTTATAGACGCTGTTAAAGTTGTAGTAGGTGGTGTCAATCGTGGGCAAATTGTACCAGGCATCATTGGAGCCGGACCAGCCCATATTGAGATGATGGTACATGGTGGAGGAGTTGTAGCCGTAACCGTCACAGACGATGGCGTGGCCGCCAGCCCCCGTAATGCCGAAAAGGACGGGATACTGGGCGTGCAGATTGGCGTTGACCATGACATTGCGTTGGGTCTCCGGGAGGTTGCTCCCAGAGTAATAGCCTGTTTTGGCGTTACTGTAGCCAAACGTACTGGTAAAGGCGCTGGCTGCTGCGAGGGTATCTGCGCCTGAACTACCAGATGAATAGTCCATGTGGACCGAAAGGCCCGCATCCGAGGTAAGTCGGCCGATGGCCTGCCGTTGGGCCAAGGTAACTCCTGAGGCGGGAACCAACGCCATATCACTCCAGACATAGGCCCCACCACTATCATTGCCGCCCCGGGTATTGGCCCAATACGGGCCACCACCGCTAATATAATAGTAATAAGAGCTTGTGCCGATGCCGACCGTGGGATACTGCCAGTAGCGCATGAGTTGGGACATGGCGGTGGCCACGCAGCCGCAGACATAATTATATGGGGTATAGTAGTTGTAGCAGTTCCCGTAGCCGCCCGCCGTGCTTTGATCCCAGCGGCTCTGGACAAAGGAGGCCACCCGGAGGTCGGAGATGCTGGGGACGCCGAAATCCGCGGCCTTGGGGCCGGTGGGTTGCAACAGTAAATCCCACTTGCGCTGGGCCTGGGCGTGGGGAGTGTCAGGAGCCAGGGCCTCCTTACCCTGGGCCTCCACGG
>JAKAGH010000074.1 GCA_021817645.1 Deltaproteobacteria bacterium | reverse complement strand
CAGGCCCGGGCCTTTTACGCGGTGCACCAGGAACGCCCCTTTTACGGCAGCCTCACAGAGTTCATGAGTTCCGGCCCCATCGTCGCCATGATCCTGGAGGGGGAAAACGCCATCCAGGTAAACCGCGATCTCATGGGGGCCACGGATTACCGCCAGGCCGCGGCCGGCACCATCCGGGCCGATTTCGCCAAAGATATCGAAGCCAACATCGTCCACGGGTCGGACGCCCCGGAGACCGCTAAGACCGAAATCGGCTTTTTCTTTAATGCATTGGAAAAGGTGAGTCCTTAGATAAAGGTTGTATTTTTCTCACAAGCTGGCAAAATAACGGAAGGGGGGACTTATGGTCCCCTTCTTTGCCCTGGGGACCGGTTTGTAGGGGCCTTGCTATGCCCCTGAGGGCGCTTGCTCTAGGCCTATGCGGGCGTAGCCAGCGGGCACAGCAAGCCGTGCCCCTACAGTGATTTTGCCCTGGGGCCGGCCATGAGGCCGGTTGTCGGTTGGTACAGGGAAGGCGATTTTAACTCTGATTTTTTCCTCTTCTTAAGGAGTAGCTATAATGTTTTTAGATCCCATCTTGGGATGGTTTTCCAACGACCTGGCCATTGATTTGGGAACCGCTAATACCCTGGTCTATGTCAAAGGCAAAGGTATCGTCTTGAGCGAACCCTCGGTGGTGGCGGTGCGCAAAAACGCCCGGGACCGCAACCGGGTGCTGGCCGTGGGCCGCGACGCCAAAATGATGTTGGGCCGCACCCCGGGCAATATCATCGCCATCCGCCCCATGAAGGACGGAGTTATCGCCGATTTTGAGATCACCGAAGCCATGCTGCGCCACTTCATCCGCAAAGTGCACAACCGCCGCTCCCTCATCCGGCCCCGGATCATCGTCTGCGTGCCTTCGGGCATCACCCCGGTGGAAAAACGGGCGGTCCGGGAATCCGCGGAATCCGCGGGCGCCCGGGAAGTCTATCTCATCGAAGAACCCATGGCCGCGGCCATCGGCGCGGGCCTCCCCATTACCGAACCCATCTGCAACATGGTGGTGGACATCGGCGGCGGCACCACGGAGGTGGCGGTCATTTCCCTGGCCGGCATCGTTTATTCCCGCTCGGTCCGGGTGGGCGGCGACAAGATGGACGAGGGCATCCTGCAGTATGTCAAGCGGAGCTACAACCTGTTGATCGGTGAGCGCACCGCGGAGATCGTCAAGACCACCATCGGCAACGCCTTTCCCGGTGAAATGGAAACCATGGATGTCAAGGGCCGGGACCTGGTGACGGGCATTCCCAAAATCATCAGCATCAATTCCGACGAAGTGCGCCTGGCCATCCAGGAGCAGATCGATTCCATCGTGGCCACCGTCAAGACCGCCCTGGAGCAGACGCCTCCGGAATTGGCCGCGGATATCGTGGACCGGGGCATTCATCTCACCGGCGGCGGCGCTTTGCTGAAGAATCTGGACGTGCTGCTCCATCAGGAGACCGGGCTCCCCATCAAGATCACCGAAGATCCGCTGGCGACCGTGGTACTGGGTTCCGGCCGGGCCCTGGACAATTTGGACATCCTCAAGGAAGTGATGGTGGATTAAGGCGGCTAACGTGCGCCCGAGAACGCGCTTTCGTACTCCCCTCATCATTGGCGCCACCCTCTTACTGGTTATCTCCTTACTCTCTCTCAGCCTGAAGCGCTCACCGGTCCTGAAGAAGGTGGAGGGGGTAATGGTGTCCCTGACGGCTCCGGGCCTCCAGGGACTATACTATCTGGGCCGCACCCTGAAGGGGGTCTGGGATGGTTATTTTAACCTGGTGGGAGTGCAGCGGGACAACGCGGCTTTGCGGCGCCGTCTGGGAGAGTACGAGCAGAGGGAGGTGCAGTATCAGGAGACCCTGCAATCCCTGACCCGCCTGGAAGCCTTGCTGGACCTGAAAAAACAGGCGGCTCTCCCCGTTACCGGGGCCCGGGTGATTGCCTATGACCCGTCCCTCTGGTCCCGGTGCGCCCTCCTGGATCAGGGTCAGGATCACGGCGTAAAAAGGGGCTTTCCGGTTCTGACCGAGGGCGGCATCATGGGCCGCATCGTGGAAACTTACCCCCATTACTCCAAGGTCATGCTCATCGTCGACCGTAACAGCGGCGCCGACGCCATGGTGCAGCGCACCCGGGTGCGGGGCATCCTCCAGGGTAAGGGGGGCAACCGCTGCTCCCTGGATTATGTCCCCAAAAGTGCGGATATCCAGGTCGGCGACCTGGTGTTGGCCTCCGGGCTGGGAGGGGTCTATCCCAAGGGCATGATCTTCGGCAAGGTCAGCCAGGCCAATAAAAAAACCCAGGGAGTCTTCCAGGACATCGAAGTGACGCCCGCGGTGGATCTATCGGCCCTGGAAGAGGTGTTGGTGGTGAAAGTGGTCAATCTGGCCCTGGCTCCGTGACCTATGACTGTGCCGCTGCTCCTTTTTAGCCTGGTGGGTTTAGGGCTCTTTTATTGCCAAAACCTGCTGCTCTTCCCCCAGATACACCTGCGTCTCCTGGGCCTGCTCCTTTTTTACGTGGGCCTGCGGCCATCCTTTCCCCTGGCCTTTTCCCTGGCCCTGATCCTGGGGGGCCTGCAAGATAGTTATGCCACCACTCCGTTTGGCCTGCATCTGGGGGGGGCGCTGCTGGTGGTGGGTATGGCCCGGTTTTGCCATCGCCGCCTGTTGTTACAGAAAACCGGCCCCCAATTTATCGCCAGCCTGGGGGTTTTGACGCTGCAGGAAATCGCCTTTATGCTCACCCTGCTGCTCCTGGGGCTTCAGCCTTTCCCCGTCAGCGATCTGCTGGCCTTCCGGGGCCTGGAGCTCCTGGCCACCGCCGCGCTGGCCCCCTTAATGCATGCCCTGGTGCAAGGATTGGAAAAAATTTTGACCCGCTATGGCTGGCGCTTTACTTGGGCGCAAGATTAGGGGCAGACCCGGGTGTCCGCCTTGAGGGTATTGCCACCCGGATGCGGGCGCCCACGCTGGTGAGCCCCGGCAATCTTTCCCTGACAAAGGAGGATAAACCATAAACCGTCTGGCCTCCCGCTTCCCCGGGGAAACCCTGGGGGGATCGGCATCCGCAGAAGACCAGGAACGGCTGCGCTGGGCCTTCTCCGCCACGGCCCTGATTGTCCTTTTTCTAGCAGGTCTCATTTTCTTGCGCCTCTGGTTTCTGCAGATGGTGGAAGGGGAGGAACTGCAGGAACGCTCCGACCATAACCGTCTCCGCCTCCAGGATCTGCCTCCCTGGCGGGGGATGATCATGGACAAAAACGGGCAGGTCCTGGTGGCCAATCGCCCCAGTTATGATCTGGTGGTGGTGATGGAAGACGTGACGGACATTCCGGTGCTGGCCCAGCGGTTGGGAAAGCTGCTGCATCTGGAGGCCAAAAACGTCCAGGCCCAACTGGACGCAGCCCGGACTTCCGGCCTGTCCCAGGTGCGGGTTAAAGGCGACCTCAGCTGGGACGAGATGGCTCAGGTGGAAACCTTTCAGCCGGAGATGCCCGGGGCCTTGATCCAGGTGCAGCCCAAGCGGGAATATCGCCAAAAAGGGCGGGCCTGCCACGTCCTGGGTTATCTGGGCGAGATTACCGAAAGCCAGCTCAAAAGTAACCGGTTTCCCAACTACAAAATGGGGGATGCCCTGGGCAAATGCGGTATAGAGGCGGCCTGGGAGAAATACCTCCGGGGCCAACGGGGCTACCGCCGCATTGAAGTGGACGCGTATGGCCGGGAACTGGGGCAGTTGGACCGGCAGTTTCCCACCCCCGGGGGCAATATCGTTCTCACTCTGGACAGCCGTCTGCAACAGGAGGCCGAGGATTGCCTGTCTGACAAAGCCGGGGCCATCGTCGCCCTGGACCCCCGTTCCGGCAAGATTCTGGCCATGGCCTCCTCCCCCTTCTATTCTCCCGAGGCCTTTGAACGGGGGCTCAGCTCCTACGAATGGCAGACTCTGAGCAAACGCAAAGACCACCCCCTGGAAAACCGCGTCATCAAAGGCCAGTATCCCCCGGGTTCCACTTTCAAGATCGTCATGGCCACGGCCGCGTTGGAGGAAAAGGTCATTACCCCCAGCACCACCTTCGATTGTACCGGCACGATGCCCTTCGGCGAGCACGAGTTCCATTGCTGGCGCAAAGGGGGGCATGGCACGGTCAATCTGCACCGGGCCCTGATGGAGTCCTGTGACATCTTCTTCTACCAGGTAGGCCGGCGCCTGGGCATTGAACGCATCGCCAAGTGGGGGAAACTATTTGGCCTGGGCGCGCCCACCGGCCTGCTGCTGGACCGGGAAATGCCGGGGCTGGTAGCCTCTCCTTCCTGGAAACTGGCCCGCTTCCACAAACCCTGGCATGAGGGGGATACCCTTTCCGTGGCCATCGGCCAGGGCTATAACCTGGCCACGCCCTTGCAGATGGCCCAGGTGACCGCGGCCATCGCCAACGGCGGCCGGATCTACGAACCCCAATTGGTGGAAAAGGTGGAAAGCCCGGCAGGCGAGGTTATCTATCAGCCCGGACCGGTTCTCAAGTCCCAGATGAACATCAGCCCGAGTACCCTGGCCCAGGTGCGCAAAGGCCTCAGCGCGGTGGTTAATGAGGATCGGGGGACCGGCCGGGGCGCTCAAATCTCCGGCCTGGAGGTGGCGGGTAAAACCGGCACCGCCCAGGTAGTCACCCTGGAAAAGGAAAAACGGGAGAAGGAAAAGCGGGGCAAAACCTCTTACCACTACGAGAACCACGCCTGGTTTGTAGCCTTTGCCCCCGTGGAGAACCCGGAAATAGCCGTGGCGGTGCTGGTGGAACATGGGGGCGGCGGCGGCGCCGTAGCCGCGCCCCTGGCCCGGAGAATCATCGCCGCCTACTTCCCGGAAAAGGTGAAGCAGGAAATCGAGGGAAAGGACGAGGACGCGGAAGCCGCTGATTCCTCCGCTACGCCCTCAACCCCCCGTTGATTGTTTGGGGAAAACGATTCTGGCGGAGGCGGCCCGGGGATTAATAGCTGACAGCTTAGGCGTCGGCCCTTCCCCCACCTCTCCGGTCAATATTCCGGCCCCCCCTCCTGCCAGCCATATTTGCCGATGAGGCGCACAAAACGGCAGCCCCCCAGATAATCGAATTTAACCCCATCCCTGGTCAGGCGCACCCGGGTGAGGGTCTGGGAGAAGCGATCCCCCACCGGCACCACCAGTCTGCCCCCCAGAGCCAGTTGTTCCACTAAAGGCCGGGGCACCTGGGGGGCGCCCGCGGTCACCAGGATGGCGTCAAAGGGGGCCTCCTCCGGCCAGCCCTGGGTGCCGTCCCCTACTCGCATCTGAAAATTCGTATATCCTAATTCCGCCAACACCTGCCGGGCCTTCTCCGCCAGGGAGGCCAACCGGTCGATGCTATAAACCTTGGCCGCCAGTTCCGCCAGCACCGCGGCCTGGTAACCGGAGCCGGTGCCGATTTCCAGGACCCGGTCCCCGGCCTGGAGTTCCAGGGCCTCGGTCATCAGGGCCACGATATAAGGCTGGGATATGGTCTGGTCTTCGCCGATGGGCAGTGGATAATCATTATAAGCCTGGTCCCACAGGGGTTGGGGCACAAAGAGATGCCGGGGCACCCGCTGCATGGCCGCCAACACCCGGGGATCGTCAACCCCCCGCATCTTGATCTGCGTGTCCACCATCCGGTTCCGGATTGCGGTAAACTCATCTTCCAACATGGATTACCTCTTGAGCAGGAATGGTGGAGTTAGGTGCGGGGCAATAAGATACCCTGTTGTCATTTGTCAGTTTTTCACTGGCTAATGGCAACGGAGTACTGTCTCCCCCTTCACTCCACCCGCACCCAGGTGGCCTGGGGGCCTTTTTCTCCCTCTTCCATGGCGAACTTGACCGTTTGTCCCGGGGTGAGGGAGTTGAAGTGGCCTTTCTTCACGGCATGGGCGTGAAAAAAGACTTCCAGGCCGTCCGGGGTTTCAATGAAGCCGAAATCCTTTTCCGGGAACAGGCGCAGGACCTTGCCGTGTTGGGCGAATTCCTCATGCACCTTGACCTTCTGTTGCTGGATATGGGAGTGTTCCTCCAGGCGCCGGTCCAAAACATCCAGGGCCTCAACGATCAAGGGCAGAACCAGTTCCCCCTGGCGGCTGACGGTGATGGTGTCGCCGGCGACACCCGCCACCAGGTGGATTTCAAAAGCCCCTTGGCGGTGGTGGGCGGTGCCGATGATTTCCACCCGGGCGTGGAGAATGGGGTTGACGTAATGTTTCTGGAGACGGGCCAGTTCTTCTTCGATTTTTCCCCGCCATTCGGGCAAGATCTCCAGGTTGCGGCCTTCGATATGCACATCCAGAGGCAGCATGGTAAACCTCCTAAGTTGGGGGCCGGGGCCATTCTCCCTTTGGCGCCACAGGCGGATGCGGGGAGCCGGGGTCCCCTTCCCCGGACATCATGGTATAATAATATAAGCTTGGCAAAGGGAAAATAAAGGGGCTGACAGCTTATGAAGTGTCGTTTTCATCCGCAGCGGGAGGCCAGGGTGCAGTGCCAGAAGATGGAGATCTGGTACTGCCAGGAATGCCTGGATGCCTGCCGGGCCTGCACCGACCCCTGTCTGTATTGCAAATACCGCCAGCAATGCGTCATTTGGGAACTGTGCCGCAAGGAGGCCCGCAAGCGGTGCAAGGAGTTGGAGAAGAAAAAAGATTGAGGTAAAAGGGCCGGTGGCCAGGCTTTCCAGCCTGGGCGGTTCTTGCAGCTTTCCCGGCTAAACCCTTCTGCACCTATTCCTGTAGGGTGCGTTTCCCGCATCATATTTGTGGCTGGTTTGCACTAACAGGCGAGAACGCACCCGGCATCATTCTTTCTCCCCAGAGGTTCTAACACCTGCGTCAGGTTCCACCCTTGCGTCTTCCCGGGCCAGTGATTAGGTTGAAGGCAGTAGCGGCCTGCCCCTGTCGGTGCAGGCCCGATCAACCTGTCCTTGCCACGGAGAACCAGCAATCATGAGCAAGAAAAAGAGATACCTGGTGCACGCCGAGTGTCCCCAATGCGCCTGCGGGGACGTGACCTTCCTGGGACCGGAGGAACTCAGAAAACGCTTTATCGGCGATGAGAAGGAAATCGACATCCTTTGCCCCTTATGCGGCACCAAGACCGCGGGTAAAGTGGAAGAGGTAGAGAAGTAACAGGAAAGGGGGGCGGCCGCACTGCGGCGTTTCTCTGGGGCTACGGCTGCAGTCGATAAACTCGCACTGCCGCTGGCTGCTCGCCCCGGTGCGGCACCGCCGGAGACAAGCGCCTGGCTCCGGCACGAAAAGAGAAGTGCGCGCCCCCTTGGCCGGGGCGATTTTGGCCATAACTGCAAAGCGGTCCGCTTCGGTTTGCCGAAGGCGCAGAGGAATCCTGCACCGCAAGAGGCATACAGGCGTTGGGCCTTGGATCGTAAAAGATATCGTCAACGTCCTGGGCTATTCCCAGCATTCCTCCGGTCTTACCCGTATCCGTGTTAAAAATAATGATCTTTGCGGGGATTACCTTAAAGACTTGCACTCCCCAGCCATCAATAACTGTCGGTTGCAGGGTCATGGCTACTTCCGTATAATGACCGCAAGCAGCCTTAGGAGCAGGCATGTCTTCAAGAGCTGAACCTTGGCAAGCAGAGAACCACCGCAGGTTTTGGTCTTAGAAAAAAGGGCTAAGTTTTGGCAACCAGGAACACCGTCAGATACACCAAATATAATTAAACCCCGCAAACTCAAAGCGCCTGTAGCTCAGGGGACAGAGCAACGGACTTCTAATCCGTGGGTCGCAGGTTCAAATCCTGCCAGGCGCGCCAGTTGGTTAATTTAAAAGGGTTAGCTATTTTGCTAACCCTTTTTCTTGCTTGTCAGGATCAAATTTTTGCCCTCGATACTAGCGGCAACGGCTGATTATTGATCATCCTCTTTACAAAAACCAATTTTCCCGCGGTAATTCAAGAACCCTAAAGGACTAAGGGCGCGATACGGCTGGCCATTTCCGGACCCTGCCCCGGTTACATTCATAATTCATAATTATGAACTAAAGCTAAAATCTCCTTTTAGAAATATTTTCAGACGGGTGCGCACATCAGGCCCGGCCTGCGCACCGGGATAAATCCCGGCTTTGCGCATTTATCCGGCAATGCGCAGCACTTTGGCGCCCCGAATCTTTCTCTCCTTCAGTTCCACCAGCGCCTGATTGGCCTCCGCCAAGCCATATTCCTGAAATTCCGGCTTAAGCGGTATCTGGGCGGCCAGCTCCAAAAACTCGGCCACGTCTTGCCGGCTGACGTTGGCCACGCTCTTGATCTCTTTTTCCAGCCAGAGATGCCGGGCATAATCGATCTTCAGCAGCGCCTCCTTATCCAATTCCTCCTTGCGAATGGCGTTGATCACCAGCCGACCCCCTCGCTCCAGGTTCCGCAAGCCCTCGACAATGGGCCCCCATACCGGCGTGGTGTCAATGGCCCGCTGCAGTTTTTCCGGGGTCTCGGCCGCGAAGTCCCCGGCCCAGAAGGCCCCCAGTTCCAGAGCAAAATCCCGTTCTGCCTGGGTCCGGGAGAATACAAAAACCTTGCTCCGGGGGTAGCGGTGCCGCACCATTTTCAAGACCAGGTGGGCCGAAGCGCCGAAGCCGATCAACCCGAGATTGTCCCCGTCGGTAATATTGGTCAGCCTTAAAGAGCGATGGCCGATGGCCCCCGCGCATAGTAGCGGCGCGGCTTCTCCATCGCCAAATACCTCCGGGATAGGGTAAGCGAAATCTGCGGTGACCGTGGTATATTCCGCATAGCCGCCATCCGTGTCCCTGCCGGTGGCCTTGAACTCGCGGCACAAATTCTCGTTGCCCTGGCGGCAAAACGAGCACCGGCCACAGGCCCAGTTGATCCAGCCGATGCCCACCCGGTCGCCCACCCGAAATCGGGTGACCTCCCTGCCCATTTTCTCCACCCGGCCGATAACCTGGTGGCCCAGAATTATGGGGAACCTCTCCGGGGGCGTCCTCCCCTCGATTTCATCCAGTTCGGTATGGCAGACCCCGCAGACCGCCACCCGCACCAGGATTTCCCGGTCTTTGGGCTCGGGGATGGGCAGGTCCACCAGTTCGAGGGGGGATTTATTCTGGGTAAGATCAGTGACCCGGGGTAATACCATGGCTTTCATGGGCTTTACTCTTCCTTTCCCGAGAACCTATTTTAAAACCTGTCTCAAGTCGAAAATATGTTCACATCCATAAAAGATGTCGAGAACTGAGGTTTTAAAGTCCCCCTTTCCTAAAGGGGGATTTAGGGGGATTATGGGGCGCTTAAGTAATCCCCCCTGCCCCCTTTAGAAAAGGGGGGGAAATAACTGCTTTTGATTTCTAAATTTTTTTCGTCTTCCTTTGCGCCTTTGCGTGAGGCCAATTTTTTAGAACAAGAAAGAAGTGCGACAGATTTGCTTAAAGGGCTGAACTCACCCCGGCCCAATATGCGTCCACGTTGGCCTGGATTTCGTTCAGGAGGGCCTCGTTGCGCTCCGGATGGAAGAGGTGGGCAAAGCGCCCCTGGCGCTCAAGGTACTCCTCCACCGGTAGCCGGGGGTGGGGGATTTTGGTATGGACGATCTCGCCGTCCACGAATTCCTTGAGGGGCCAGATGCCGGTTTTCACCGCCAGGCGGCCGATCTCCACCGTGGCTTGAGGGTCGAAGTCCCAGCCCGGGGGGCAGGGCGAGAGTGTCAGGATCAGGCGCGGGCCTTTGAGGTTTTTGGCCTTCTCGATCTTCCGGGCCAAATCCATGGGTTCCGCGGCCACCGCGGTGGCCGCATAGGCCGGCCGATGTGCGGTCCAGATGGCAAAGAGGTCTTTTTTGTAACCCGGAAAGCCCCGGGCGTTCAGGCTGGTGGCGGTGCGGGCCGCATGCGGCGTGGCCTCCGAATGCTGCTGGCCGGTATTGCCGAAACCCTCGTTGTCGTAGCAGAGATAGAGAAAATTGAGGCCCCGCTCCATGGCGCTGGAAGTGGCGGACAACCCCATGCCGTAGGCCGAGCCGTCGCCGGAGAGCACCACCACCTCCAGGTCCTCCTCCGGGCCCATGCGGCCTTGAGCCAGGAGCACGTCCAGGGCGTCCCGCACCCCCTGGGCCCCGGCCGGGGCCGAAGCCATGGCCGTATAAAGCCAGGAGCCCCGGAAGGGGGTGAAAGGATAGGTGGCGAGCAACGTCAGGCACCCCGCGGCATTGACGAACACGGTCTTCGTCCCCAGGACGTCATAGACCTCATGGAGCACTTCCAACCCCCCGCACCCGGCGCACATGGGCGTGCCGGCGCCCAGAAGATGGACGGAGGGGAGGGGTTTGGGGGTTTTAGGTGTGCCGGTGTTCATCTGATGCTCCCGTGACCTCTTCCTGTAACATGTCGATGACCTCTTTCAGATTCATATTGAGCTCATCCAGGGTTGCGCCCTGGGAATGGGCGCCGGGGAACCCCGGCACATACCCGACATATAAACCCGTATAACGGCATTTTTCCATAACCACACTGAATACTCTCATAAGAGAGTCACTCCTTCTGATCCCCGCTATTCTTCCCCAACCAGCACCTTATCTTCTTTGGCCATCTGCCGCCATAATGCGGCCTTCTCCCGGCCCCGGACCCCTACTACTTTGCCTGAGGCATAGATGGTCTCGTATAATTGATATTGATCGCGCCTGCCATTCTCCGGAAGCTCAGGATCTTCCCGGCGCACCCCGTAAGCCTCCACGCGTTCCTTGAGGCCCAGCAGTTGACGACGCGCCATAATCGTATCTATCACTTGAAAAAATCCCAGTGCCAATCGTGCTAGCGGCCCGGCTGCATCTCCCGAGATGCGGATCACCAGGCGGGAGCCTCTCTC
>JAKAGH010000073.1 GCA_021817645.1 Deltaproteobacteria bacterium | reverse complement strand
TCTGCTTAATTTCTTTTCCTACTGATTAGGTAGTTTTGCCTAGGCCTAAATAGGCATTACTGCCAATTTACTCCCCCCCTCCAAGAGAATATATATGTGTAAAAAGGATAGCAGCGGTGTTTCTTGGCGCCGCGGCTTGATCAGACCCAGAGGCTCCAGCAATGGGATGGCGTAATAAGAAGGCGGACACCACCGAGAACAAGGACCTGCGGATCGCGGCGTTGCCGCCCCTGCGGCCTCAGGCGGGGTTAAGCAGGGAGTCCTTATCCCTTGAAAATGCCCACCTGGAGCTGGCTCTTCCACCTTTGCGCACCATCAAACCCTGGTACCGGCATTTGGGATATTTCCAGGGGAGAAAGGTTTGGGAGAGCAGCTTGAGTTTTTCGTATTTTCATTAACGTTGGAGTTTTTGGAAATATGGAAGAGATGCATATGCTTAACCAACGGGTGCCTTCCTGGATGCTGGAAAAGGATACCATCATGGAAAAACCCTACGCCGTTGTCCTGGCTGACAATCACGATCTGGTCCGGCGGGAAGTCAAAAGAATTATTGAGGCGATGGGGGGTATCTATATTGCGGGAGAAGCCAGGGACGGAATGCAGCTGCTGGAAGTCTTGAAAGCAACAGTCCCCGATATGGTCATTGTCGATATTTCCATGCCCAGTCTGCGGGATATCGAAGCCATCAGAAAAATCAGGGCGCTCTATACCGACGTTAAAGTGATATTTCTCTCCATCTACGAAAATCAGGAATATATGAATTATGCCCTGGATAATGGCGCTGATGGCTTCATCTTCAAACTGAACCTGGATCTGGAACTGCATCCCGCCATAACCAAGATACGTTCCGGAGAAATATACGTCTCGCCTGTAGCTGCACAGTCCTGGTAAACCGGGAATTATTAGCAATTTGGCCGCCGATCTCACCAACCGGATTTTTTCAAGAAGGTTTAAAGAAAGATGAGTCTTCACCGGGCCCTGCCCTCAGCCAGTCACTTCCCGTCCTGGGGCGCATGCAACTAGGCACTTTTACCTATATACAAATAGGCCTTTATGCGGATTGATTTTTTCCTGAAAAAAAGGTTGTATCGACCTTGCAGCAGTCTCTAACTTGGTGAATAGGAGAACAAGAATTCACCCGCGACCCGCTGAAGAGGAGATTTAGGATCATGGCTACCTTCGAAATTCTGATGTTAGATGACGGCTCCTCCTTATTTCGTACTTTAGCCTGGGTGTTCGATTATAAAGGCTACGGGGTGGCGACGCCTTCGACCCCCGAGGCCGCACTGGAGGCCCTGGTCACCAAAAATTACGATCTGCTCATCACCAAACTGGCTTTGGACTCTGCAAACAACCTGGACGTCATCAAACGCGCCAAAAAGCTGAATCCGGAAACCCGGATCATTGTCGTGGGCGGTGACGGCCAGATAAGCTTTCCGGTGGAGGCTTATCGTCTCAAAATAGATGATTACATTCTCCTGCCTTGCACCCCCGCGGCCTTATGGCGGCGAGTGGCCAACTGCCTGGAGCAAGTGGAAGTCAAACGCCCCGAATCCGGCTCCCAGGTGCGGTTGGCTGCCATCAACGAACAGGTTTTGAATAAACTGGCCATCATGTTTCATGATATCCGCAGCTCCATGGTCTCCACCTCGGCGGCCTTGAAGCTCTTGGCCAGGGGCGCCCATGGAGACCTGGATGAGCCGGTGGCCCAAAAGATCCGGGAAATATATTCCCGGGTCACAAAATTAATCGGGGTCAGCGAAGAATTCATGGCCCAGGTCCTGTCCGGCAACAGCGATGTGACCCTGGGTTCCGAATTGCTGGATTTAAGGCAGGAGATTGTGGACCCGGTGCTGGATGAACTCCTGGAAGAGATCCAGGACCACGGCATCACTATCGATAACCGCTTGACCGGCCGGCGCGCGGCTGCCATCCCGGTTAGAGGCAGCAAGTTGTATCTGAAAAGCGTCTTTCGGAATCTTTTGAGCAACGGCATTCACTATGGTGGTGACGGCTGCACCATTGTCATCGAGCTGGAGGAGCGGGGCGCCAATTACCACCTGAAAGTTAGCAACAGCAGTTCCTTGACTTCCAAGGATCGCACCATGCTGTTCTCCCACTCCAAGCCAGCGGCCAAAGGGGACAAGAGCCGGAGTCAGGGCCTGGGGCTGGGCCTGCGCCTGGTCAAAGACATCATCAAGGAACAAGGCGGAGATTTGTGGTACGAGCCTAAACACAACGGCTCAGATTTCGTAATTACCTTGCCTCATTAATGCGGTGCGGAGGTCCTTGGAGGGGGCCGGGGTCGGGGGACCCCTGCCCCCCTTTTTTGTTCGTCGGGGCGGAGCCGCATGTCCGCCTGCGGATGAGGCCGCACCCGCAGGTGCGCCCCTGCCACCACGCATTTGGGGGTGGTGATTTGGTAGAAACCATTTGAAAACCTCAATTTGCGCTAAACTGTCATTCTGAGCGAAGCGAAGAATCTAGTGTTTTCGAAGCGTTGAGATCCTTCACTGCGTTCAGGATGACAGAAAAAGAGGTTTGAAATGGCTTCTAGTGTCGTGTCCCAGGAATGCCTTACATAACTTGGGTTGTCTTTCTCCCTCCCCCTTCGAGGGGGGAGGGTCGGGGTGGGGGTGGCGTCTTTTGGCTGATTACAGCCACTTGGCCAAAGTCGCCCTCCTCACCCTAACCCTCTCCCCTGAGGGGAGAGGGAATAATATTGGGCATATTCATGGGTGATATTTTGTAACTTATTTCTGGGACGTCACACTAGAAAGATTGACTTGGCTTATTGAGAAGTTCTTGGGGTAGACAAACTCTGTAACTTGCTTTCCAGGGCCTGACGCGCCGGTGGCGGCAAATCCGGATGCGCCAGGCCCCGGCGATAGACCTGCCTGGCTTCCTCTGTTTTCCCTTGTTCCTGGTAAATTTCGCCCAGAAGAAAATAGGCTCCGGCAAAGGTGGGCTGCCCCGCGAGCAGCCGGCGCAATCCCCGGATGGCTGCCTGGCTGTCCCCTTTTTGCCGCTGGTAGAAGGCCAGGGTATAGGCGTACTTGGGTTGGTCCGGCCGGAGGTTGCCGGCCTTCTCCAGCCAGGGTAAGGCCTCGGTGAAGCGGTCCGGGGCCAGGAGCACCCCCAGGTTATACGCGGCCGCCGCCATTTCCGGGTCGGTGGTGAGCGCCTTCCGCAGGGCTTGCTCCGCGCCCCGTTGGTCCCCTTTTTCCGCCAGCACCAAGCCCAGGTTGAAGTTGGCCAGGGCATTTTGCGGCTCTAACCGCAGGGCCTGGCGCAGCGACTCTTCCGCTTCTCCGGTCTGGCCCAGCCTGGCTTGGACGATGGAGCGGTTGACCAGGGGCAGGACCGCGTCCGGCCGCAGGCGGGAGGCAATGGTGAACGCGGTCAGGGCCAGGTCGAGTTCCTCCCGGTCCTGATAATAATTCCCCAGGTTATAGTGTGAGCCCCAATCATCGGGCCGCACGCTCAAGGAGGCCAGGAGTTCCCGGTTGGCCGGCGCCAATTGCTGCTGCGCCGCGGCGCTGAGCAAATTCCGGGGAAAGGCCGCCAGGGACCGGGCGGCCCGGATGCGCACCAGGCGGTAAGCATCGGCCGCGGCTGTGAGCAAGGCGTCCCGGGCCTCCGTCGTCGGCAGGCCTTCCAGGGCCGCAGCTGCGGCCCCCCGCACCAGGGGCGATGGGTCTTGCAGGGCCTGCACCAGGGCCGGCCATTTACGGGCCTCCGGGCACGCGGCCAGAAGCCGGATCATGCCGGCGGCATAAACTTCCTCCCGGGCCGGGTCATTAAGATAGCGCAACATCTCCGGCAGCCTGGACCAGTCCCGCCGCCGGGCGGCGGCTATCAGGGCCGCCCGATGCAGCACCGGCTTCTGATAATCCCGCTGACGCCACTGCCGCACCTGTTTATCGGCCCAGGCCGCATCCCGGTCCCGGTGGCAGAGATTGCAGGCGTTGGGGGAGCCAAAAGCCAGGGTGGCTCCGGGTGTGGGCGGACGCATGGAGTGGTCGGTGCGGCGCATGCGCGCGAACTCAGTCACTGGCATATGGCAGGAAATGCACCGGGGCGTGTCCGGTTTATCCGGCGGATGGTGCGTATGGGCCGCGGCCTGGGCCACCCTCTGCGCGTGGCAGGGGAGACAGGCCTGGTTGGCCTGCCCAGGGTCCTGAAAGCGGTAGCGGCCGCTGGAGGTATGGCAGTGGAGGCAGGACAACTTACCGGATTTGACACAGGGGCTGGCGAGCCAGAGGGTCAACGTAAAATTCTCCCCCAGGTCCCGGCCATCCGGGTAAAAATCCGCATCCTCCAGGGTGATCAGATCATAGTGGTCGAAGAAACGCTCCCCCGGAGTATATGTGGGGGTCAGGGGGATCATCTTGGCGTGGCAGGGCGCACAGGTGTCGTTATGCTGCGCCACGGTGAATTTTGTGCTGCTGATAATCTTCAAGTCCGGGGGCGTCGTCCCCGGGGGGGCTTCCCGGCAGACCCGGATGTGCTCGGCTCCGGGTCCGTGGCAGGTCTCGCAATTGATACCCGGCTCGGTCCAGACGGAGTGGTAGGTGTCGCGGGCAAGATCGTAATTGGAGGAAAACTGGCTGACGTGGCAGCCATAGCAGGCGGTGTTGAAGGTGAGCAGATTGTCCTTCCAGGACAGCGGCTCTTCCCTGGGCCCGGTTCCCAGGTGGCGCAGCATGCTCCGGGTGGTGTCGAACCATGCTTTTTGGCGCACGTCGAAGGCCAGGGGCAAGACCTGAAGACGGCCCTGAGCCAGCGGGGTTAAGAAATAATAGACATTCTTGCCCCCCAGGGCCTGCTCCAGCCGGTACTTTTTCTCCCCCTGGGGTCCTTGCTCCTTGAGCCAGCAAGCGCCCTGACCAGATACAGGGCGGTAACGATAATCCTTAATGAGGATATCGTCAGCGGGGAAGGCCAGCTTCGCTTGCAGCTCCGGGGTGACGGGCTGCATGGCCAGGCCATGGCGGGACGTGGACCAGAGCTGATAAAATTTTTCGTGGCACCCCCGGCAACTAGCCGCGCCGGTAAAGCCGGGGGCCGTGGACGCAGCCGGCGGCCCCCCCGGCCCCAGCGGCGGCATTCCGGGCCTAAGCCACCAGGCCCCGGCCAGGGCCAGGCCGAGGACCGCCACCAATGCCGTGGCCAGCAACAAATTGCGGCGATTTAAAGGGATCACGGCGCCCGTTGGACTCCGGGCGGCGTCCAGGTCCCGTCCAGGATCGCTTTTTTAGGCCAGTAAAGGCGCAGAATGAGGCTAAAGTCGTCTTTGGGCGCGGGGAGCCAGTTCGCTTCCCGGTCCTGGCCGGGGGATAAATTTTGAATATAGATATCCAGGGAGCCGTCGGGGTTGAACTTTAGCTTATCGCGATCGCCGATGGCGTAGCGGTCAATGGGGTTGGGGACGAAGGCCTGCTTCGTGTTGTACATGGTCAGCGACCAGAACGCGTTGACCGGCGGCCCGCCTTGGGCAAAATGGAGCACATAACGGTGGCTGCCGTTGAGTTGTCGGCCGCGGCCATCCAGTTGGGCGCTCGGGTAGACCGCGTCCTCCGGCCAATTGGCGCCAAGAGCGTACAGAGCCACATAGGCGCGCAACGCATAGTTGGTACCGTACCGGCCCAACTGCATGGGCGGGATCATCCAGCCGTTCTTGACATTCGTCAAGACCCGCCGCACCGCATTATTCAAGATTTCGAGAGCCTCCCTGGCCAAGGCGCTCTCCTGGATGGGGCCTTGAGTGCCCTTGGCGGCCGCGTCAAAGAAGGCCTTGACCAAATTCACGGCCTTCTCCATGCCTTTCATCACCATGGGATTCACGGTGGCCGGGTCAAAGGGCTTTCCGGGCACGATCCCCAGGCCCGCGAGCTTCTTCACCATGGGCGCATCGGCCGGAGCCGGAGGATTTTCTTGCATCAACCGCGCCAACCGGTTAAAGAAGGCCGCGGCATCCATCTTGGCGACCTGGGTGACCGGCGGGGTAGTCATGTCCACGGAGGGATCCGGGGGTCCGAAACCTGGAGGGGTGTAAGGCTTGCCCAAGAAGGAGAGGGGGGTCAGGGTGTATTGCCGCTGGATGGCGTTCACCGCGGCATAATCGGCTTTGCCGTTGCATCGCGTCCGCCCGATGATCCAGACCATATTGGTGGGGGACTGGAGCTTCTTCACTCCCGGGGGCAGGGTGCCCTGCCAGCCCGGTCCGACGATGGCGAAGTCGCCCGCCTTAGTGCCCGTGGTGCGCTTGCCCGGAGACGCGAAGACGTTGGTCCAGGCATCCATTATTTGCATCAAATAATAGCGGCCTTGGGTGTCCGGCACATGCAAAACGATGGGCTCCCGTGCCAGGTCAAGCATGGCCGTGGAGTACAGCGTATCCGCATTGGGGCTGACGATGATGGTGAAATTCGGGTCCGGGAAGCTCCAGATGTGGACGAACTGGTTGATCACGCCGTGGGGGCCCGGGGCATTGGGCTGGGAGCCCATTTTTTTGGTGACGTCCATGAGGACCAGGGGATAGCCATAGAGGTAGGCCGCCACGCCGTTCTTGAGCGCGGCCGCTTCCCTCACTACGCCGATTTCCGCCCGGGCGGAACCTGTCAGAGCCAGGGCCGCAGACAATAAGAGGATAGAGGCGGCAAGAATTAAGGCGCGTTTCATGATTCCTCCATGAGCCCCGAGGCCAGCCAAAAAGGTCAGACGCAGCCGAGGTCAAACAGGCAACATTGATCTGTCACTCAGGTTTGTTGGATGGTTAAATCGGCTAAGGGGTCACAATATTAAACCGATTTTCAAATTTATCCATCAAAGAAAACAGTTCCTTGAGCTTCTCTGTTTGGCCCTCAACCTTGATGTCCCCGGCGTCGATCTTGGCCTCCAGGGCAGCCCGGCCCAGGATGACGTCGTTCAGCGCGGCCCGGGTCAGGGTAATGGTGGCGTCCGCATCCTTGGCTTGTTTCTGGGCCGTGTGGCTCAGGGCGCAGTTTTCCAGGGCCAAAACGTATTGCTCTTTGGTGTCCGTGAAATTCCAATTGAAGACCATGGCCTTGCCCGCGGCCTTGGGGCCGTTGAGCCGCACTCCCAGGTAATCGAAGAACAGATTGAGGGGCATGGCCTGGATGCTATCGGGGCTGGCGGTGGTGCCGAGAGCTTCCTGGTTTACTCCGTGGCGGAGTTCCTGGGCTCCGGAAAGATAAAAGTTGCGCCAGGGGCCGGATTCGGCCTGGTAACCCAGTTGCTCCAGCGCCTGGGCCTGGAGGGAGCGGGCCGCGGCATTTTGGGGATCGGCAAAGACCACGTGGTTCATGACCTCCGCCACCCAGCGGTACTCGCCCTTGTCATAATACTTGCGGGCCTTGGCGATGACCGCTTTGGCGCCCCCCATGAATTCCACATACCGCTTGCTGGCCTCCACCGGCGGCAAGGGGTGCAGGTTGGCGGGATTGCCGTCGAACCAGCCCAGGTACTTAACGTACACCGCCTTCACGTCGTGGTTCACGCTGCCGTAATAGCCCCGGGCATACCACTCCCGGGCCAGGCTCTCGGGCAGCTCGATCATTTCGCCGATCTCCAGCATGGTGTAGCCCTCATTCGCCAGACGCAGGGTTTGATCATGAAGGTACCGGTACATATCCCGTTGTTTTTTGAGGCGGGCGACGATCCTCTCTTGGCCCCAAATCGGCCAGTGATGCACATTGATCATCACCTCGGACTTATCCCCCCAAAGCTCTAAAGCCTCGTTGAGGTATTTGGACCAGGCCAGGGCGTCCCGGATCTTGGCCCCCCGCAGGGTGTATAAGTTATGCAGGGTATGGGTGCAGTTCTCTGCCGGGCAGAGCACCTTGAGCTGGGGCAGGCAGAAATGCATCTCCGCGGGCGCTTCGGTGTCCGGCACCAACTGAAACACGAATTGCAGGCCGTCGATGGTCATTTCCTGGCCGGTCCTGGAGATGGTGTCGGTGGGCGGGATCAGCGTCGGGGTGCCGGTGGAGGTGGTAATTCCTAGACCGGAGGTGACCTGTCCCTGGGGTCCCGGGGGCAGGAGGACGCCGTACATGTAAAAAGCCCGGCGGCTCATGGCATTACCGGCCATGACGTTTTCATCCAATGCGGCCTTGAGGAAACCCGCGGGCGCGATAATCTTGACCTTGCCCGCCTTTACCTCCTCCTCGGAGACGACTCCCCTGACGCCGCCGAAGTGATCCAGGTGGCTGTGGGTATAAATTACCGCTACTACCGGCTTTTGCGGCCGGTGCTGATAATAGAGCTTCAGTGAGGCCCGGGCGGTTTCCACGGAAATGAGGGGGTCAACCACAATGACGCCGGAATCACCTTCAATAAAGGTGATGTTGGAGACATCGGCGCTCCGGACCTGGTAGATCCGGTCCGTTACTTTAAACAGGCCGGCGTGCATCAGGAGTTGGGACTGCCGCCAGAGGCTGGGATTGACGGTGTCCGGCGCTGCGACTTCCTGCTTGATGAACGCGAACCGGCTTAAATCCCAGACGGGTTTGCCATCCTTGCCCGGGATCACCCCGCGATTCGGCAGGGGGGCGATAAAGCCCCGCTCGGCGTCGGCGAAATCCTGTTTATCGGCAAAGGGAAGCTTTTTCAAAACCGCGGCATTGGCTTCTTTGGTCTGCTTGCTGGCCTCGCCCCCCGGCTGGGCGCCAGCGATGGTCGCCAGGCACAGTACCACGCTGATGCTGCCTATCATCAAGGCCAGATTATGTCCGAGCATGAAAGACACTCCTTCAGAGGTTTGGGGTGGAAATCATTTCTGGGCAGGAGGGTTGGAGATAAAATCAGGGTCAATGCCTCAGATTTGGGCGGTTGAATATCTCTGCGGAAAAAGGGGGATTTCAGCCGCTTATAAAATCCCCCTTCCCCTTATCTTGCCAATGACAGGTTAATCACGGACCGGCAACGGAGCCCCTTGGTCCAATAATCCTTCCTTTAAATCAAAAGTCACCTTCTCCAGCGTGCCGGTGAAGCGGAAAGGCACCCGGTAATCCCCCGCGGGGGTGCCGGAGTCTTCGCCCACGTCAAAGGTTTCGTCAAAGGAGAAACCCGTCATCATGGTATGCTCCAACCGTCCTTCGCCGGCTTTCTTGTCATTGACAAAGATGGTGCCGGTGCCCCCTGCGCCCGGCTTGCCGCCGTCCCAGGCAAAGTCGAAGCGGATGGTGGACTTGCCCGGGGGCAATGGCTCTCCGGTGGTGATGGTATAGCGGGCGGTGTCTCCCCAGTTATAGACGAAAGTCGGCTTGCCATCTTTCACGAATAGGCTGTAGCCGCCGAAGTGGCCCCCCTGGGTCACCAGCACCCCTTCTGCCTTGCCGCCGGTGTTATCCACCTGGGCGGCAATGCTGTAAGAGCGGTTGAAAGTATCCGGGGCCATCTCCGCGTTCACCCGGGTCGTGCCGGGATAAAAGGTGAAGGATTTTCGGGTCTGGGCCATCATTTTCCGCATTTCCAAGACCCTCTCCGCGAAGCGGTCATCCAGGGGCAGGACGTTGTACTTTTTGGCCTCTTTCAAGAAGAGCGCCTGCAATTCCTTGACCTTCCGGGGATACTTGGCGGCCAGGTCATCGGCCTGGCTGAAGTCCTCGGAGACGTGGTACAGCTCCCACCGGTCGTGGTCGAAATCGCCGGTGGCGTGGCCCATGGTCTCCCAGGGCAGGCGGCCGTGGCGGGTGGAGGCCATCCAGCCGTCGTGGTAGACGCCCCGGTTGCCAAACATCTCGAAGTACTGGGTGAGGTGGCGGCTCTTGGCCTGAGCCGCAGCCTTATCAAAGGTGTAAGCCAGGCTAACCCCTTCCAGGGGTTTTTGTTTAACGCCGTTGACCATGGTGGGCATCTGGAGGTGGGAGACTTCCAGGATGGTGGGCACCAGATCGATTACGTGGGAGAACTGGGGCCTTAAGCCCCCCTTATCCGTGATTCTCTTGGGCCAGCAAATGACCATGGGGTTGCGGGTGCCGCCGAAGTGGGAGGCCACCTGCTTGACCCATTTGAGGGGGGAGGACCCGGCCCAGGCCCAGCCCACAGGATAGTGGTTTAGGGTGTTGGGGCCGCCGATCTCGTCGTAGCGCTTCAGCATTACTTCCAGGGGCTCAATTATGCCGTTGCCCGCCGCGGCCACCTCATTCAGGGTGCCCTGCAAGGTGCCTTCGGCGCTGGGGCCGTTGTCACCCACGATATAGATGACCATGGTGTTATCCAGTTCCCCCAGGCCGCGGACGGCCTCCACCACCCGGCCGATTTCATGGTCGGTGTGGGCCAGATAGGCGGCAAAGACCTCTTGCATATGGGCAAACAGGCGTTTCTGGTCAGGGGTCAGGGTGTCCCAGGCCGGGATTTCCGGGGGCCGGGAAGTCAGCTTGGTGCCCGGGGGAATGACGCCCAACTGCTTCTGGCGGGCGAAGTTCTCCTCGCGCACCTTATCCCAGCCCTGGTCGAATTTGCCTTTGAATTTGTCGATCCACTCCTTGGGAGCGTGGTGGGGCGCATGGCAGGCGCCGGTGGCGTAGTAGATGAAGAAAGGCTTGTTCGGGGCCACTGAGTGCTGGTATTCCAGCCACTTGATGGCATGGTCGGCCAGGTCTTTATTTAGAATATAGCCCTCTTCAGGGGTGGCCGGAGGGGAGATGGGATTTTTATTCTCAAAGAGGGCCGGACAGAACTGGTTGCTCTCCGCGGCCAGGAAGCCGTAATAGTATTCAAACCCCTGGCCCGTGGGCCAGCGGTCGAAGGGCCCCAGGGCGCTGGTCTCCCGGCCCGGGGCCAGGTGCCATTTGCCGAAGGCCGCGGTGTTGAAGCCGTGCTGCCGGAGAATCTCGGCGATGGTGGCCGCACTTTTAGGCATCATGGCGTTATAGCCCGGATAACCGGTGGCGAACTCCATG
>JAKAGH010000072.1 GCA_021817645.1 Deltaproteobacteria bacterium | reverse complement strand
CATTGCCAGGGTGACCGGTCTAAAACCAGAAGACCTCTAGCCCGATCCCATCCCGAACTCGGTAGGTAAGCCCTGCCGGGGCGATGATACTACGGGGGTTCACAGGCTGGAAAGCCTGTGCCACCATTTTTTTCCTTGAATCGAGCCTGGTTTGAGCAAACCGGGCTTTTTTTAATTTTGGGGAAAGTTAGCCGAATCTTATTAAAAGGAAGGTGCGCAGACGGGCAGTGGCTGCTTTTTCGATAAGGGGCGGAACCATGCAACTATCTGGGATTAGAGGTCTCGTAGTTCTATCCCTGGCCCTGGTGCTGGCGTGGCCGGGGTTCGTCCGGGGCGAAGCCTCTCAGACCCCTGTAGCCACCAAGCAGAAGTCTCAAGCTGCTGCCTCTCCCCAGGTAGTATTAATTAGAAGGGCAGCAGCAACGAGGGCAAATTCCACCGAAAGGAATGCCAGCCAAATCAGGGGGACCGGTAGAAACAGGGTCTTTATCCCGGGCCGGGGGTTAAGAAAAAAGTGAGGAAGCCGGGCGCTTCCGCAGTTCTAATTTAACGGGGAAAGACAGACGCCTTCTGATTTAACTTTTTAGCTCCAAGCCCGCTTCTTGACGGAGGCGGGCTTTTTTATGACCAGTAATGATGATAAATCTGGCCCGGCCTTTACAATGCAGGCCGGGCTTTTTATTTTTTGAGTAGCCGACGTCACGAATCAAACTATGAGGAGAAGATGATGGCACTCATCCACGTCCAACCCATGGTGGCCCTGATCGCGGGCATCCTGATTTTAATCCAGCCGCGGCTGCTCAATTTTATCGTGGCCATTTATCTGATCGCCATCGGCATCCTGGGCCTGGCGCGGCTTTGAGGGTTTTGTCTTATTTTTGACTTGGAAAAAACGCGGAGAATTGAGTATAAGAGGGCAGACACTGTGATCGACCCGGAGGTGAAGAAATGGCGGAGCCTGGCTTAAAGGAAGATTTTGCAGTTAAATATAAGGCCGGGGACCAGATCTGGTCGGGGCATTCTTTTCTGGGTTACATGGAGGGGCTGAAGGCCCTGCTGGCGGAGCTGCCCATCTCCCCCGCGGCCCTTCCCACCAAGGAGTATTATTACAGCCTGGCAGGCAATCTGGATTTTGTCTACGGGGAGATGCTCTACAGTCTGAGCGGCACCGAGGGCCTGCTCCGGGACAAGGCTTTTCCTTTGCAGGAGTGCTATGTTCGGCCCTTGCTGGCGCCCTCCGTGGCCCTGGAATGCGGCATCCGTTACCGGACCAAGGAAGGGGAAGAAATAACCAGGACCTGTGAGGTGGTCCGCACCGACGAGACCGGTTATATCTTCTTCACCGATTACCACCGGCCTTTGTAAGACGGTTTGCGGTTTTCGGTAAACCAGTAATGATGGAAAACCGAGGGGGCTTGACTCTTCAGCAGGTGGTTTGTGGAGAGGGGAATCTGGAATTTCTCCGGCGGGCGAAAAAGAGGTGAGCCCCAACGGATGTGAGCGCAGGCGAGACGCCTGCGCCACCGGGCTCGGCCCTTCCTCGTATCTCCTTCTCCATGGGACCAATCAGTGATGAAAGCGATAAAAATAGTGGCCGCGCTCGGCCTTTTAGTTCTCCTGTGCCTGTCGCCCGGGATGGCCGCCGGGGAAAAACTCTCCGCAGACGGCAATCCCCTGGTCCGGGTGATGGTGGGGAAGGTGCCGGTGCAGGCGGAGGTGGCGCAAACCCCGGAGAAGCTCTTCCTGGGCCTGGGGTACCGCCAGAATCTGCCCGAGGGGAGGGGCATGCTCTTTTTGATGCCCGGAGTGGAGACGCAGAATTTCTGTATGCGGGGCATGAAATTCTCCATTGATATCATCTGGATCGTGGGGGGGAAGATCGCAGGCCTGGAGAAAAATGTCCCTCCGCAGTTCCCCGGCTCGCTCTGTTCCCCCCAGCCGGTGAATTATGTCCTGGAAGTGCCCGGGGGGTTCTGCGACCGCAACGGCATTAGAGTAGGAGATGCAGTGAGTTGGCAGTAGATAGCCAACAGTGAGTAGTAAAAAGAGTGATTTTATTGGGACTTATCCTTGTTGCCGCGCACCGCTCACTGGCCCTGTCCTCTCCCGGATAACCTGCTCTAATCTTGCTAATCTGGTTTTTCTGATATATCTTGCCAGGATAGACCATATGGAACCGATACTGACCGAACTGGAACAGCAAGTCATTCTCGCCCTGCAGCGGGATCTGGAAGTCACCCCTCGTCCTTTTCTGGAACTGGCGGAACACATGGGGGTGCCGGAAGAAGCACTCCTGGCCGCGATTCGCAGCCTGATGGACAAAGGCGTGATCCGCCGTTTCGGGGCCACCCTGCGCCACCAGAAATCCGGCTTTCCGGCCAACGCCCTGGTGGCCTGGTCGGTGCCGGCCGGCGATCTCTCCGCCCTCGGCAAGAAAATGGCGGGCTACCGGGAGATCTCCCATTGCTACGCCCGCACCCCTGCACCATCCTGGCCCTATAACCTCTATACCATGATTCACGGCAAGACCCCGGAGGATTGCGTGCGTACCGCGTCTCGTATAGCTGCGGAAACGGGGATCGCCGACTACCAGATGCTGTTCAGCGAAACCGAACTGAAAAAGACCACCATGCGCTATTTTAAGGAAGACGCGGGTGGTAGTGGGGAAGGGGGCTAAGGAGAGAGCTATCAGCTGTCAGCTATCAGCTTTCAGCCAAAGATTGGGGAAAAGACAAAATTCTTAAGCCAGCTTCATTGCCTCGGCTATCCTTCCACAATTTTCCACTATTTGATTACCAAGGAGCGAGATATATGTCTCCGTTTGCCAATTCGGAGCGTTTGTTTAAAATCGCGTCGCAGTTAATGCCCGGGGGGGTGAATAGCCCGGTGCGGGCCTGGGGCGCGGTGGGGCTCTCCCCGCGGCTGATCGCCCGGGGCGAGGGGGCCCGGATCTATGATGTGGACGGCAATGCCTATCTGGATTATGTGGGTTCCTGGGGACCGCTGATCCTGGGGCACGCTTACCCCGAGGTGGTGGCGGCGGTGCAGGAGGCCGCGGCCCGGGGCACCAGTTTCGGGGCCTCGACGCCCGGGGAGGTGGAACTGGCCGAAATGCTGGTGAGAGCAGTTCCGGGTTTGGAAATGGTGCGTCTGGTGAGCTCCGGCACGGAGGCCTGTATGAGCGCTCTCCGCCTGGCCCGGGGAGCCACCGGCCGCGCCAGGGTGATCAAGTTTGACGGCTGCTACCACGGCCATGCCGATTCCTTTTTGGTGGCTGCGGGCAGCGGCATGCTGACGCACGCCATCCCGGGCAGCCCCGGGGTGCCCGGGGAGATCGCCGATTTGACCATGTCGCTGCCTTATAATGACTTGGACGCGGTGGCCCGGGCCTTAAAGCAACACCCCGGGGAAGTGGCGGCCATCTTTGTGGAGCCGGTGGTGGGCAATATGGGGGTGGTGCCGCCCCAGTCCGGATTCCTGGAGGGGCTGCGCCGGCTGTGCGATCAAGAGGGCTGCCTCCTGGTCTTTGATGAGGTGATCACCGGGTTCAGAGTAGCCTGGGGAGGGGCGCAGGCGCGTTACGGCATTAAGCCGGACCTGACATGCCTGGGCAAGATCATAGGCGGGGGTTTGCCGGTGGGCGCTTACGGGGGCCGCCGGGATCTGATGGCCCAGATGGCTCCGGTAGGGCCCATTTACCAGGCCGGGACCCTCTCCGGCAATCCGGTGGCGGTGGCTGGAGGCCTGGCCGCTCTAAAAGCCCTGAAGCAGGCCGGAACTTATGAGTCACTGGAAGAAAAGGGGGCCTGGCTGGCCCGGGAATTGTCCGCGGCCGCGGCCCGCCAAGGCGCCGCGGTGACGATCAACCGGGTGGCGTCCATGCTCACCGTCTTTTTTACCCCGGGGCCGGTCGCTAACCTGAATGACGCCAAGAAGGCTGATTTAAACCAGTTTCAGCGGTTTTTCCAGGGCATGTTGGCAGAAGGTGTCTATCTGCCGTGCTCCCAGTTTGAGGCCTGGTTCGTGTCCACGGCCCATAGCCAAAAAGACCTGGAATCCACAGTGGCCGCGGCTGAACGGGTGTGGACCGGCATGGCTCGCGGCTGAAAAGGGCCCAAGGTGGCGGCCGCCTGGACCTGCTTGGGGTGAAATGCCCCTGGGTTTGGGGAAAATGTCCCGATTTGTTCCCTTAATTTGTTCCCCCAAATTTCCCGCATCTATCCTGAGAAAAATTAGTTGAATGATTCTAGTAATTTTTTCTTCTGAGCCAGTTTTTCTAAGCTTCTCTCCACTTGGCAGCTACTTTGCATAACTGAATCTGGTGACTAATTTTATGCGAAGGGGGTGGTATTGGCGAATTAATAATTATATTAAGTATTTAATTTAGTTGAAGGCCTCATACTGCGGATTTATCTTCAAACTTCAGGAGGGAACTCATGGCAGACCAAGTTCCGGGAAAGGCGTGGGTCGTAACTTTTTGCGGCACTGCGGTTAACCTCTGTTTGGGAATTTTATATGCTTGGAGCATTTGGGCCGGGGCCCTGGTTCCAAAAGATTTGAAATTGGCCGGCACGACCATGACCGGCCTGAATGAAGGCTGGGTCTATTTAACCAACGCCGAGGCCGCCACCCCCTTTTCACTGTGCGTCCTCGTATTCGCCTTATTCATGATCCCCGGTGGTAAGATTCAGGACAAAATCAGCCCCAAATTCGGCGCTATTGTCGGCGGTTTGTGCCTGGCGCTGGGTTGTATCATTGCCGGTTTGACCAAGAGTTATACCGGTCTGATCATCGGTTTTGGCATCTTCGGCGGTATCGGCATGGGTATCGGTTATGCTGCGCCCACGCCCGCGGCCCTGTCGTGGTTCGGTCCCCACAAACGCGGCCTCATCGCCGGTTTGGTGGTGGGTGGTTACGGCGGCGCGGCTCTGTACGTATCTCCTTTGGGCGCCTGGTTGCTGGCCAGCGGCGGTATCTCCTACAGCTTTATTTTCTTAGGAATCTTATTTGCCGTAGTCGTCATCCTCGCCGGTTCCCAATTGGCCAAGGCCCCTCCGGGCTATGTGCCCCCTGCCGCGGTGGTTAAAGCCGGCGCGGCGCCCGCGAAGGCCGCGGGCACCTTGGTGGATTGGGCCCCCAGCGAAATTTTCAAAGCCTGGCAGTTCTATGCCTTAGTGTTCATGTTCATCGGCACTACCCAGTCGGGTCTGTTGGTCATTGCCAACGCCGCGGGGCTGCTGGCCACCACGGCCAAGGCCATTCCGTTCTTTGCGGCCAACGCCTGGCTGCTGGCTTCCTACGGCGGCCTGGTTAATGCCGCGGGCCGGGTAGGCACCGGTATGTATTCCGACAAGATCGGCCGGGGCAACGCCTATGCCCTTAACTGCATCGTTTCCGCTCTTTGCCTCTTTTTACTGCCGGCCATCATCGGCGCCAAGAGCGTCTTCTTCCTGTTCGTGGCCGTGGGTATCGCTTTCTGGCAATACGGCGGCGGTTTGGCGTTGATGCCGGCCTTCACTGCCGACTTCTTTGGCCCCAAGAACCTGGGTATGAACTACGGCTTAGTGTTCATCGGCTGGGGTCTGGGCTTCTTCATGGCCCGGTTGGGCGGCACCATTAAGGACATCACCGGCTCCCTGGACTGGGCCTTCTATATCTCCGCTATAGTGCTGATCGTCGCGGTGGTCCTATCCTGGGTCACCAAGAGGCCAATGCACGTATCTGAATAAAGGCAACTTCCCCACCCCGGCTGACCCATGGGTTGACGCCGAAGTGAGGAACAGGTAAAACTGAGGCTATCTCGAGAAGGCAGGGTGTGTTAACCCTGCCTTCTCCTTATTGTGAAGATTATCTTCTTACCTCCGAGATTAGCACTCCGGAAAGGCGCACACCTGGGTGCGCCCTTACAATTTACAGGCCTTTTCTGTTTAAAGGATCAAGGTAATCCCGATGTTGCCGGAAAGTTTGTGGCCAGTGCCATATTTTCTCGATCCCGGTAGCCTCAGCGTTGATGCGGTGACAACCTTTTGTGTGTCGATTCTGTTGTCCATTACCATTAATGCCGAAGCCCAGGCCTTTGTCTCCAATTTATTGGGGGACAGGCGCATAGAACCCAAGGATCGCCTGCATTTCAACGCCTTTCTGCACCTGGATGTACTGGGGACGATTTGCTACTTTGTGGGCGGCTTCGGCTGGGCCCGGAGTTTCGATATCGACAGCAGCAAATTTGAGCATCCCCGTTTGTATACGGTAATCAGCCGGGTGGCGGGGCCGGTGGCGAATCTGTTGCTGGCCAGCATTGTGGGCAGCGTCGTCATGATCTTTAATAAGATGGAATACAATCCCCGGGTCTTTTTGATGCTCGTTGGGGTCAATGTCACCACCGCCATCTATAATCTGATCCCGATACCGCCCCTGGCCATGGGCCACGTGGTCTTGGAACTGTTTCCCCAGGTGGATCAACGCTTCAGGACGCTGGCGCTGCAAGTCGGTCCCTTCCTGGTCCTGGCCCTGGCGTTTCTGGAGAGGGTCAGCCACCATAGCATTTTCAGCCCTTATTTCAATCCGGTCATCATGGCTATTTACAACTACCTGGGGAGCGGCTGATAGGCGAGTCTGCAGGCGCGAGGCCCAGACCAAGCCGCAAACATACGACTATTTTCTCGAAGGGGCGTGCACACGGGTGCGCCCCTATAAACCGCGGGCCGGGTCACCTTTTCATCCGGTTTGCAGGAGCTTGCGGTCTATCGTCCTAGAATTTTGCTCAGGAGAATGCTGGAGTCATGCTGATATTTTCGAGTAATTGATAGCCAGCCCGGCTGGAGAGCTAACCGGCGTGGCAAGAAAATTAAGAAAAGCGCAACTAAATTTAATGAATGATCAAAAAGCTTAAAGATAAAAGCAGGTTTTGCCGCTAGAGAAGATGGCAGGAGAATTTCCCAAGAAAGGAAGCGGTACATTTTTCAACATTTATGACTACATCTGCAAAATTTATCATGCCCACGGTGCAAATCCCCGGGGTGGTCTGCCGTCCCCTGGCGGTTTTCGAGGACGCCCGGGGGTGGCTGGCGGAAATTTTCCGCCTGGATGAACTGGACCCGGACCTGGCGCCGGCGATGTCTTATATCTCTCTGACCCGGCCGGGCGTGGGGCGGGGCCCTCATGCCCACCGCGGGCAGACCGATCTGTTCTGCTTTCCCGGGCCCGGAGACTTCCGGGTGTTTCTTTGGGATGACCGGCCCGAGAGCCCGAGCTACCGGACCCGGCAGGTGTTCCAGCTGGGGGAGAGTTGCCCGGGGGTTCTGGTGGTCCCCCCCGGGGTGGTCCACGGCTACCTGAATATCAGCGGGCACATGGGACTGGTGTTCAATTGCCCCAACCGCCTTTATAAAGGCCCGGGGCGGCAGGAAGAGGTGGACGAAATCCGCTATGAGAATGACCCCGGCTGCCCCTTCAAGTTGGAGTGAGACAGGGTGAAAGTATTGATCACCGGCGCGGCCGGGCAACTGGGACGGGCGTTAGTGCAGGAACTGGCGCACCGGGATTGGGAGGTGGTGGTCACCGACCTGGCGGAAATGAATATCACCGACTGGGACGCAGTGTGGCGCACCCTTGCCGACCACCGCCCCCATGCGGTGATCAACGCGGCCGCAGCCACCCGGGTGGATGACCTGGAAGCCGACCCGGACCTGGCTTTCAAAGTCAACGCCCTGGGGCCGCGCCACCTGGCCGTGGCCTGCCGGCGCCTGGGACTCAAGCTGTTGCACATATCTACCGATTATGTCTTTGACGGGGCCAAGACCGCTCCCTATGTGGAGTGGGATGAGACCCGGCCCCAGTCGGTGTACGGCTGGAGCAAATGGCTGGGGGAAAAGAAGGTGCGGGAGCAGTGCCCGGACCATTTCCTGGTCCGCACCGCCTGGCTTTACGGCCTGCCGGGCCCCAATTTCATCACCGCAATTTTGGGCCGCGCCCGGCAAGGCCTGGCGCTTAAAGTGGTCGACGACCAGCGGGGCACTCCCACCAGCGCCCTGGCTCTAGCGCCGCAGCTCCTGGCCCTGGCCGAGACTGAGGCCTTCGGCACTTATCACGCCACCTGCCAGGGGGAGGCTACCTGGTATGAATTTGCCCGGCTGATCCTGGAGCGGGCCGGGTTGGAGGCCGAGGTGCGGCCTTGTAAGACCGGGGAATTCCCGCGGCCGGCCCGCCGGCCCGCAAATTCGGTGTTGGAGAACCGTCTGCTGCAGCTGGAAGGGCTGGACCTGATGCCCTTCTGGCAGGAAGCCTTTCACCGCTTCTGGGACTTACACGGGGAGCAGTTATGAGTGCGGTTTTGGTCACGGGCGGGGCCGGTTTCATCGGCGCCAATTTCGTCCATTTTCTCAGATGGCAGCGCCCGGAATGGCAGATAATCAATCTGGATCTCCTCACCTATGCCGGTAATCCGGAAAACCTGGCCGCGCTGGAGGGAGACCCCGGGCATATTTTGGTCTCCGGGGATGTGGCTGATGGGGCCTTGGTCGCTTCCCTGTTCCAGCGCTACCCCATCACCCGGGTGGTGCACTTTGCCGCGGAAACCCACGTGGACCGCTCCATTATGGACCCCGGGGTCTTTGTGCGCACCAATGTTCTGGGCACCTACACCCTGCTGGAGGCGGCCCGCCATGCCTGGCAGGGGCGGCTGCAAGGGGAAGAGCCCCGTTTTCTGCACATCAGCACCGATGAGGTGTACGGTTCCCTGGGACCCGAGGACCCGGCCTTCACCGAAGCGACGCCGTATTCCCCCAACAGTCCTTATGCGGCCTCCAAGGCGGGTGCGGATCTGCTGGTGCGCTCCTATTTCCGCACCTACGGCTTCCCGGCCCTGATCACCAACTGCTCCAACAATTACGGCCCCTACCAGTTTCCGGAAAAGCTCATTCCCTTTGCGCTCAGCCAGGTCCTGGCCGGCAAACCTGTGCCCATTTACGGCAGCGGCACCAATATCCGGGACTGGATCTACGTTGAGGATCATTGCCGGGGTGCGCTGCTGGTGCTGGAGCAAGGGCGTCCGGGGGAGACTTATAACCTGGGCGGCCAACAGGAGAAACCCAACCTGGAGCTGGTGCGCCTGCTCCTCAAGCTGCTCCGGGAGATGCGGCCGGAGTTGGGCCATCCGGAGGATCTGATCACCTTTGTCACTGATCGCCCGGGCCACGATTGGCGCTATGCCCTTAACACCGCCAAGATCGAGCGGGAACTGGGCTGGCGGCCCCAGGTGGACCTGGAGGAAGGGCTCAGGCGCACGCTGACCTGGTATCTGGCGCACCAGGACTGGCTGGAACGCGTCCGCTCCGGAGCTTACCGGGAGTATCTGCAGCGGCAATACGGCGCGGCCGTGGTTTAGAGACAGTTTTCGGTTAAGGGATGGAGTTAACAGGGTAACTTTCCCGTTTCGGAGGCGCGGTCTAATTTAGAACTTTGACCTTTTTCAAAGGCAAGATAATGAAAGAACAGCCTCTGATCCTGTTGGTGGATGACGACCCCGTCATTCTGGAGCTGATGCGGGAGATTCTGCGCTCCGGCTCCTATGGAGTCGATGTCGCCCGCAACGGCCGGGTGGCGGTGGAGCGGCTGCAGAAAACCCATTATGACCTGGTCCTCACCGACATGGTGATGCCGGAGATGCAGGGTCTGGACCTGGTCCAATATGTGCGTCTGCACCATCCGGAGACGTTGATCATCGTCTTCACCGGCTACGCCAATTACCAGGACGCGGTGTCCGCGGTCAAGATGGGCGCCTTTGATTATCTGACCAAGCCCATCGGCGCCGAGATCCTGCGCCATGCCATTGACCGGGCCCTGAAATTCCGCCGTCTCACCCGGGCGCAGCAGGACCTGGAGATGGTGCTGCAAGGGGCAGAGTCCCTGGGATGGCAGGCCCTGGAGCTGGTCTCCGATACTGAGGAGGCCGCGGTGCTATCCGGGCTGCGGGAGGAGGCCAGTCAGGAACCGGACCTCAAGAAAGTGGGCCAGCGCTTCCTGGACGCGAGCCGGCAACTGGTGGGCGCGACCCATGGCTCCATCTTTCTCTTCAAACCCGCGTTGGGGCAATTTTCCGGGCTGGCGGCCATGGGGTCCAACCAGGAATACCGGGCCGGCTTAAAGGTGCCGGCCAACTCCGGTCTTATGGGTTATCTGGCCACCCACCCCCGCCCCTTCCTCGTAGCCGATCTGCGGCAGGATTCCCGCTTTCCCGCGACCCCCGGCCGGGAAGGTTATAGCAGCGCCAGTTTCGTGCTTATCCCTCTGCTGGGCCGGAAATTCTGGGGGGTGATCAATCTCACTGACCGGGAGAATGGCGAGCCTTTTACTTCCCGGGACCTGTTTATAGGGTGGCTCCTGGGCCGGTTGCTGGTGGAGATCCTGGAAATCCGGCAGGAGCAGGAGCCGGCGGAGAAATTTACTCCGCCCGCGGCCCTGGCCCATGACCAGGCGCCGGTAGCGCTGGCCGTCCTGGATGAGGACCTCAAGATCGTCCAGGCTAATGCGGCCCTGGAGAGACTTCTGGGGACTGAGGGCCAAGTGGTGGCGGGACAGGAGTTTTTTCCGCTTCTGGGGCTCGACTTCCAGACCCAACAGGAGTTGACGGATTCTTTTCGGGGGGCGCTTAGCGGCCAGGAACAGCAGAAGATTTCGATGAAGGCCCAGCCCAACGGCCAGACCGAGCGGTTTCTGGAAGTGAAGATGATGCCCATCCCCGGGAAGGAAGGCGTTACCCAGGGGCTGGTGTTGATGGAAGATGTGAGCGAACTGGAGCAACTGCGCCAGCGGCTCCGTCTGTTCGAGCACCTGGCCATCATGGGGAAGCTCAGCCTCTGCGTGGCCCATGAACTGAATAACCCCCTGGATGGCATCCGCCGTTACCTCTCCCTGGCCGTGATGAAGGAAGAACAACCGTAGGAGGTGGAGCTCTTTCTGG
>JAKAGH010000422.1 GCA_021817645.1 Deltaproteobacteria bacterium | reverse complement strand
GTAAAGTCAGCCGGCTGGCCGGGATGGATCAGGCCGATGTCCGCTTCATTCACCGAGACCCAGACCTGGATCCGGGTCAAATCCCGGGCAATGAGAAAGAGGCTCGGGGCATTGAGGCTGGCCACCACGGTCTGACCGATGTTCACCCGGCGGTCCACGATCACTCCTTTGACCGGCGAAGCAATGGTGCAATAGCTCAGGTTTTGCTGGGCCCGCTGCAAGACGGCCTTGGATTGCTCCACCGTCTTTTTGGCCTGGTTGATAGCGGCCTTGCCCACTTCCAGGTTGGCCTTGGCGGTTTCATAGGCCGATTGGGCCGCGTCGTAATCGGCCTGGGACAGGGCGTCGGAAGGGCCTAACTTCTGGGCCCGGCCCCAGTCACGCTCCGCCTGGTAGCGTTTGGCCTTAAGCTGCCCCAGATCAGCCTCGGAGCGTTGCAGGGAGGCCTGGGATTGCCCTAAAGTGGCCTTGGCCGATTCCACATCCGCGGCATAAAGGGCGTCGTCGATCCGGGCCAGCACCGTGCCGGCCTCCACGTGGGAGCCGTAATCCACGGTCTTGCCGGCCCGGTCCTTGCCGAAGGAGACAATCCGCCCGGCCACCTGCGCCCCGACATCCACCACCTCTTCCGGCTCCACCGTACCGGTGGCGCTGATATTGGCCAGAAGATCGCCCCGGGTGACCAGGGCCGTGCGAAAGCCATTGGCCTCCTGATGATTCCGGTTCCAGAACCAGGTGGCCAGAACCAGGACCAGAACCAGTGCAAGGGCGAGGGCAATCCTTTGCTTCAAGGAGCGCTCTTTGAGATTGGCTATCAGTTTGTCCAAGAAAATTCGAAACATGCACTTATCCTTGCCAAAAAGCCGTATTAGGACTGAACCCGCATATTAGGGACTGATTTATCTCCGGCCTGGCCTACACCTGTTCCAGACCAGACAAGAACCACGGGCGTCTACCCCTTCTTCCAGGTCCATTTTTACAGATGGTTCAATTAATTATAACACGGGAAATCGTTATTTACGGCGGGTGGGGATTATTTTTGAGCGCCGCGGATTAAAGTGGAGAAGGGATTGCCGTACTTTATGGGGATTGTGAGGAGGGTCGACGGCTGGTGCAGTGTTCCATAAAGAACATTCAAAGAAGTCGGGGGAAATCTCCCCCTCCCCACGGTGCTAAGCATTAGCTACAAGTGAGTAAGAGGTTGAAATAAAGCAGTTATTCATGAATCTTCGTTCAACAGTAAATCATGAAAAAGGGCGGTAGCACAGGCTTTCCAGCCTGTGCGGGTTGTGCCGGTTTTTCAGCGCAGGCTGGAAAGCCTGCGCCACCAATAAGCCTCTAAATCTCCCACTTTCTGACTTGTGGGCAATGATGAGTGGTGAGAGGACCGGAGACCCGCAGGCGGGCGTCTCGCCCGCCTCGGTCCCTGCTCCCCTATCCTCTACTGCTGGTAACCGCTTGGCGGATAGACGTTGCGCGGGTTCCAGAACATCCAGCCGCTGGAGCCGAAATCTTGGGAAGCCTTGATCTGGGTCCGCATTTCCTCCGGACCGAAGATCTTTTTGCCAAAGGCATAATCCCGGAAGGCCTGGAGCCAGGGGCGGAAGCGCAGGGGTGAGACCTGGGTGCGCTCCACGGCCCGTTTCAGGGAGAGATAGACGATTTTATAGGGATGCTGCACCGGATTGCGGTAGTTGGGAATCCCCAGATGGTAGCCGGAGGGGTAGACCATGGGCGAGACCACGTCCACGGCCTTGACAAGGGGCTCGATCTTTTGGCCGATGTCGGTGTCATTGGTGTTCCAGCAGGTGTAGCCGAAGATGTCCGCAGCCACCATCACGTTATAGGGCTGCAGGGCTTTGTAGGCCGCCTCCAGAAACCCGGTGATGGTTTCCGTGCGGGTGTCTTCGTTGGCTGGCTTGGAGAATCCCGCGCCGTGGGTGTCGGGAAAACGGACATAATCAAACTGCACTTCATCAAACCCTATTTCCGCGGCGATCTTGGCGATGGCGATATTATAGTCCCAGACCTCCTTGCGGAAGGGATCGACCCAGCGCAGCTTCTCCCGGTCCAGGAAGAACTTGCCGTCTTTGCCCTTGACGGCTAATTCCGGTTTAGCTGTGGCCAAAGGATTATCTTTGAACACGACGATACGGGCGATGAGGTAGAGACCCTTCTCTTTTAGGCCCGCGATATATCCCTTCATATCTTTGAACAGAATCGGCTTGTTGGCCCCGATTTCTTCGACCAAAGGAAGATCGACTTTGAAGGGAATAAATCCGTTATCGCCCTTGACGTCGATGACCAGGGCGTTCAGGTTGTTCTCCTTCACGGCCTCCAGGACCGCGGTGCGCAATTTTTTGCTGGCGAGACCGTAAGAGGTGAGATAGAGCCCTTTGACCTTGAAGGGGGTGAGGGCAATCTCCGCCTGGGGCTTGCCCAACTCCGCGGTGGGAATCTCCCGCTTGGCATAACCCGGGGCGCGCAGCTTCAGGGTCTCGCCGGCGCCCTCCAGCCGGAAGGCGCCCTCCTTGTCGGTGCGCACCGCGTTCTCGCCCAGGGTCACCGCCGCCGCGGCAATGGGGGCCTTGGTCTGGGCGTCAATGACTTTGCCCTCAATGGCCGGGGACGGGGCTTGGGTCTGGCC
>JAKAGH010000071.1 GCA_021817645.1 Deltaproteobacteria bacterium | reverse complement strand
TCTGAGAACTGGCTTGGACTGCGGCTATGCATGCCTCCCCGTTTTGCCGCCAATTTTCCGGCATACTCAGGGCCAGCATTTCCTGGGTTTTGGCCGGGTCCAGGTGGCTTGCCTGGTTCTTCTTGTTGCCTTCCATGGTCTCATCCCGAATCATACGCAGGGAAAAGAGCACTTCGGGCAGGTGGGCGAAGGCCCCATACAGACTCAAATCGGTTAAAAAAGCCAAATCTGAGGCCCATACTGCCTTGCCATGTTTATGCTTGACAGCCTCCAAACGATAAAGGCCATAAATCGCTTCGCCGCCGACGATGTTGTTAATGATGTGGGCATAGCGCGCCGCCGGCGACATGCCGCGCGTATCCAAGGACATGGGGGCCAGGAACAGGAAGGCGCCATTAACGTCGATGCGCTGAGCCCGGGAATAGCAAAGGATCACTGCGGGATCATTTTCCAGGACTTCCACACACTTGGTCACCAGGGTGGGGTGCCACAAGTCATGATCACTGACCCACATGAAATATTTACCGCGGGCCAGGCCCTTGACCTTGGAACCATTGAAAATTGCCCCCATGTTGGTCTCATTGCGAGAGTATTGGATCCTAGGGTCCCTGGCCTGATATTCGAGGCAGATTTCCCCGGTGCGATCTTCCGAGGCGTTGTCGGAGATGATAAGTTCGAAATTTTCATAATCTTGAGCAAGCAGCGATTCGATGGATTGTGGCAAAAAGCGGTCGCAGTTGAAGACGCACATGCCGATGGAAACCAGGGGGCGTTCGGTTATCTTCGGGGATGGCATGATCTTTCCTTCTCCTTAAACTTCATAAGCTTGCTGCAAGAGTGCTTTTAGGGGCTGGGAGGGTCCAGCGTCCGCAAAAAAAGTTCCGGCACTTTCACGCCAAGGCTAGTACCTCTCCCTGAAAATCAATGTCCCGCAGATAAGAGGCCATGGCCTGGCCGTGCATTGCCGAAGTCAAGATTGCGGTGGATTCGGTGGGGGCTTCAGCAAAGCATTCCGGAGAATGAATCTGTGTTCCATCCACAGTCTGTTTCTGCTTCGCCGGATTCTTATCCACCAGATAACGCAAATTGCAGTTTTTCAATCCCGCCTGGACATATAAACAGAAAAATTCGAGCCCGATGCCCCAGGCATAGGCCGGGCGCCCGCTGGCCGCCAGTTCCGCCAGGAGCCGGCGCCGGGGGGCCAGACGCCGCGCTTCGGCCTGAACATAACTTTGCAGTTCCTGATAAAGCCCCGGGTCAAAATGAGGTCCTGGGGCGGCTTCGGGACGGGGACGCTTCTGAAACACCCCGTAAATCAAGGGATTTTCCACCCCGGGAGCCATCTCCATGAGCATGGGGCCGACCTGCAAAGGATGAAAACCCGCAGCCTGGGCCAGCCAGGTCAGATGGATGGCATCAAAATGGTTGATGTGTTCTTTCTGGCTCAGCCAATAGAAGTCGAAGACTGGATAATCGGCGTACCGGGAAGCGTCGGGCACTTCCACCAAAAGAAGGCCATCATCTTGAAGGATCCGCCAGGCTTCTCGCAACGCCGCCCTCAGGTTGTCTACATGTTCCAGCACGTGGCTATAAACGAGAACCGTGGTGGTGCAGTCGTCGTAAGGTAATTGATGCACTGTGCCAACATTGGCGGGGATTTCCAGGGTATTTTGTACGAAAGTCACGCAATCCTGATTGAGATCCACGCCGGCAAGGTTGGTGAAACCCAACTTACGGAGAAAGGCCAAAAAGCCTCCTTTGGCGCAGCCCACGTCCACAATGGCTGCGTCCTTCGAAGGTAAAAAGGGAGTCAGCACTTCCGCAGCCCCGGCATATCTCTTTTGATCCCCCGGGCTGGTGCCGCCGCTGCCCACCCCCATTTCGGCCGCGTACAACGCCTCGTCTCGGTAGTATTGTTCCAGGGCCTCCTGGTTGAGGGAGACATCATTGAAGGCCTGGCCGCAAAGGCGGCAGGCCACCAAAACCACCCGGTGGTCAAAAGTACTGGCGTCAAAGTCCCCGAACTCTAGATCGGCCAGGGGCATCACCCTTTCACCGCCGCAGAGGGGACAGGGGCGATGGCTGCACTTCATGTGGGAAAGCCCTCCGCGACCTCCAAACCGGTGGAGGTGAGGGTCAACACCGTCCCCCGGAACTCCATACTCCTAAGGGCCTCAATGATCTGCTCCTCATAACCCTGGGCGGTGATTAACACCGCGTGCCCAGGACCGACCCGGCGCAAGACTTCAGGTGGCTGAATGGGGTGTCCCAGCAGGCGTCTGCTTTGTTTATAGGAATCGCGATCCACGAACCCTTGCAGTTCAGCGCGGCCCAGGGGCGAGTGCCCCAAGAGCAGCAGGGCAAACTGAGAAATGCCCCAGACATGAAGGGGAGTTCGGGCCGCGGCCAGGCGGGCCAGGTCCTGGAGAACCGGATGGTTTGCCGACCAATCCAGGTACTCCCGGAGATATAGCTCCAGACTGCGGCTTACATCCGGCTTCCCGGGATTGCCCTGGCGGAAGATGGCCCAGGTGCAGGGGGTGTATCCCCTGGGGCCGGCCCGGACGATGAATTCCCCTTGGGACAGGGCTGTAAAGCCCCTCTGCTGGAACATCTGGGCCAGGCTTTCCCGGCTAAAATGGTTAATATGCTCCATACAGAGATCCTGGTATGGGAGTCCTGAAAATTCGCCGTAGCGGTGCGCGTCCGGGACCTCGACGCAAATGATGCCGCCGGGGTTCAACTTCTCTTGGGCGGACGCAACTACCGCGTCCAGGTCGATGACATGTTCCACGATATGGGAATAGACCAGGACATCGGCCTTGACCTCCGGGAAGGGCAGGGCCAATGCCGAGCCGATCCCCCCAGTCGCTCCCACTTCTTCTTGGACATGAGCCACGCAGGAGGGATTGAGATCTACCCCAAAAAGGCGGGTATAACCCCGCTGTCCCAGGGCCAGCAAGAGTCCGCCCTTGCCGCAACCTACATCGAAGATGGCCGCGTCTGGTCCCGGGATATAGGGGGCGATCCTGGCGGCAATAGCTTGGAAGCGCCTCCAGTCTTCCTGGGTGGTGCCGCCGCTGCCGGCAGTCAGAGTGGTGCAATAGTAGTCGTTCCCCAGATAGTAGCGGTCAAAATCCGCCTGCTTGGAGGCAGTATCGTAAAAAACGAAACCGCAATGGTCGCAGGCAACCAGGGAAAAATCCCCCCCTACGGGGCAATCGGCATAGACCTCAAAACGCAACTCCTCCAGTACTCGGCCCCGGGCGGCGGCACACAAGGGACAGGGCCGGAGCAAGGACTTTGTTGGTTCATATACCTCTTGCCTGCATAATGATTCTTTCATAGTCTCAACTCCTGTTGGTTAAGTCCTGTAAAGGAGGTTGTTGGAGGAGGGCGCCCAGGTTTTCTAAGTCTTGCCCCCTCCCGCCCCAGGCACCTTGCCTGGCTGGTTTCAGGTAGCGTTTGACCCGGCTGGGCACCAACAGCCGATGCGAGGAGCGGAAATGCATTTGCGCCGAGGCTTCATCGCCATCAGCCTGGCGCATGAGGCCGCACCAGAGGTTAAGATGTGGATCGTCCGGAAAAAACGACTGGTAATGGAAAACGCTGCCCCGGGTGGGGTTGCGGAAGAGGCCGGGTTTCCGGGCGATGCGCCGATCCGCGGCCAGGGCCCGCTGCAGTTGCTCCTGGTTTAGGCTCCGGGCAAATTCTCTGGCTTCTTCCCCCAGTGCGGCCACAAAGACCTCGGCCGCGGTGGCGCCGCCGTTCTTTAAAGGCCAGGCCCGGGGGGTCTTGGGCAACTCCAGGGCCTCCTGGAACAGGGGCTGCCAGGCCTGGGCCGTCTGGGCGATGGTGAATCTCTGGCGGGCGTGGCGCCGGGCGTTTTCCGACAGGTGCAGACGCCAGGACGGTTCCCGGAAGAGCCGCTCCAGGGCGGCGGTATATTCCCGGCCGTTTTGCACCACCATGCCGGTGACGCCGTCCGCGACGACATGGCCTTCCGGGCCGTTATCCAGGACCACCGGCGGCACCCCCGCGGCCAGGGCCTCGATCAGGACCTGCTCGCCGGTGCCGTAATGGCCGGGCGCCAGGGGATAGCCGAAGACGTCGAGGCTGGAAAGGACTTGGGCGACATTGTCGACCTGGCCCAGAAAGTAGAATTTCTCGGCAATACCGGCCTCTCGGGCTTCCTGGCGGATGGCCGCTTCGCTGGGGCCGCCGCAGACCACAAACCGGACCCCGGGAATCCGGGCCGCGGCGCTCATCTGCAGGAAATCCCGGTGCATCTTGGCGTAATCGACCGTGCCGATGTAGCCGATGCGGAACCCGGCATGAGGCTGGGGACTGGCCTGGGCGACGTGGTCAATCCCGGCGCAACTGAAAACCAGCCGCAGCTTGGCCTCCTGCTTTTTCCGGGGGAGGCGGCGGATGGCGGGGGCCTCGAAGCTGTAAGGAGTAGCCACTACGAAGAGGTCCGGATAATCCAGCAGCGCCCGGGAAAAATTTTGGGGTGGGGTATGGCCGGAGACGTGGGACCACAAAAGCACCCGCGCGGGCGGCAAGGGGTGGCGCACCAATAGGTCGAAGAGCAGGGGGTGGTTCCACCAATGGATCACCACCAGGTCGGCTGCGGCTACCATCTCCAACAATTCCGGCAGACGCCGGGAAAGATGCTCGGTCAAGTCGATCCCTGCGGCCGCGGCCCAAGCTAAAGAGGTGGTATTGGCGTAATCCAGGCAGGCCAGGCGGTGACCATCTTCGGAGTGGTCCCGGCTATAGGACAAATAATTCCGGAGGACCCGGCCGACCCCGCCCCCCAGGTGGGGGGTGATGTGCAAGATAGCGCTCATCTCAAGCCGCAGCTCCTTCGATCTGCTCGGTGTTGTAGACGTTGCAATAGCGGTGCAGGGCCTGAGCCCGGCAGCGCCGGCAAAGGCTGCTTTTGACCCGGGTGGTTAAAATCTCTTCCAGGGGTGTTTCCAGAAAATTGGTCGCGGCGATATTGTCCTGGGGATAAAAAAACATCATGCAGTTGCTGACCGTGAGATTCCAGTTGACATGGATACAGCGGTCCACCAGGCATTTTTTCCGGATCTCCTGGCGGGCTAGAGCCATGCCTTGCTCCAGGCCCAGGGCCAGCATGCCGGAGGCCTCCGCAGCCTGAGGGGTGAGTTCGCCGCCCTCGAGATATTCCAACACGTCGTCCAGGGAGATGAGATAGGCCCAGACCGGATGGAGCTCGAACTCGAAGCGCTCGCACAACCGCCGCACCTCATCCAGGGAGCCGTCGCGATTATGGCGGTAGAGATGATAATAGACCTCGGTCTTCATATCCGGCCGCAGCCGGGCCCGCAACTCGGCCAGGGTTTCCATGTTTTTTAATAACTTGGCCCAACTGGCGCCGGTATGGGTGCGCTCATAATCTTTACCCGTGCCGCTGACGGAGATGCGGAACCAGGCCGGGCCCGCGGCAATGACCGGCTCCAGATGGGAGGTGGAATTCAGGTTGCTGGAAAGGGCGCAGGGGAGCCCCCGGGCGTTGGCAAGGCCCAGGATTTCCGGCAGATGAGGGTTGAGCAGAGGCTCCCCCCATTGATACAGCTGGAGATTGCCCACCAGGGGGTCTTCGTCCAGGATTTTGTCCAGCACCTGGGTGAAGACGCCGGGGGTCATAAACCCCGCGGGGGGGTGGCGGTGGCTGCGGGTGGCCCGGGGGCAAGAAAGGCAGCGCAAATTGCAGGCTCCGGAGATATCAATGGCATAATCAAAAGGTTTCAGGTCCTTATAGGAGATAAAATCGAGACCTGCCTTCAGACCCGCGGCGCGGCAGCGCGCCATGATGTCCTTTTCGAAGAAAAAGGAGGCCACGATCACGAAGGGTTTGCCGTTGGGGATAGGGGGCTGCAGGATCGTCTCGGGCCGGGAAATCGGATATCCCAGAGCGCTTCGCCCCTGCAACTGCGGACTGGAGTCCAGATAGCCCTGCAGCCGCACTCCCTGGCGCTCGAGCACCCGGCCCATGCCCCGGCCCTGCTGCCCCGCGCCCCAGATATAAACCGGGCGTCCGGAGAGGCGCTGCCAGACGGGGCGAATCCGGCTATGAACCTGGAAGGTCTGCATCAGGCCGTGGCTCCTTGCTGGCTTTCTCCGGGGGCAACGGGCATGGCTTCCTCCAAATAGACGCTGGTGAAGCGGTGCAGGGCATGGCGTTGGCACTCCTGGCAAATGCCGCTGGCGTCCCGGCGGCGCAGGATCTCCTGGAGAGGCACCTCCAAGAAGTTGTCCACCACCGTGGGCAGATAAAACGCGCCGCAGGAACGCACCTGCAGATTCCAGGCAATGGGAAAGCAGCGGGCCTCCGCACAGGGCAGATGGGCCTGGCTGCGGGCCCGGGCCAGGCCGTGATCCAGGTTTAACAGCAAAAGGTCCAGGGTGTGTTCGGCTTCCGGGCTGAGGGGCTGCCCCTGGCAATAGGCCAGGACGTTGTCCAGGGGATAAAGATAGGCCCAATTAGGACGGAACGCGAATCCCAGTTTCTGGCAGAGGGCCTCCATTTGCCGGTAGTCCTCCCCCAGATTATGCCGGTAGAGATGATAGTTCATCTCCACGTACATGGCGGGGTGGTAGCGCTCCCGCAGTTCTTGCAACCGGAAGAGGTTGCGGTAGAACAGGTCCCATTTGCCGCCGGTATGGGTCATTTCGTAATTGGCCCCGAAGCCGGACGCGGAGATTTTCAGCCAGTCCGGCTGCGCCTGGATCACCTCGGTGAGGTCCCGGCGCACGTTGAGGTTGGTGGAAATGGCGCTCAAAACCCGGCGCTCCTGGGTCAGGCGGATGATCTCGGCCACCTGGGGATGCAACAAGGGCTCCCCCCAGGCATAAAGCTGGATATTGCCCATGAAGGGAAGTTCTTGTAAGAGCTTGTCCAGCACCAGCTCAAAGGTGGCAGGCGTGATAAAGCCTTTGGGGGGTTTCTCGGCCATGTTGCCCCGGGGGCAGCTGATGCAGCGGAGGTTGCAGATGCCGGAGATGTCCACGCTGGGATCCAGGGGGGACAAGGCCCGGGAGGAGATGAAATCCTCCCCGGGTTGCAGGCCGGCCTCGCGGCACTGCGCCGCGATCTCATCCTCATAATGGCCCGAGGCGATGATGATGAAGGCCTTGGACCTGGTGTCGGCCCGATTCAGCAAGGCCTCTGGGGGCCAGACGGGATAGCCCAGGGCTTTTTTGCCGCGCAGGCGGGGGCTGCGGTCGAGAAAAGCCGCAGGCGCCAGACCGCTGCGCTCCAGGGCCCGGCAGACGCCGTGGCCAACGATGGACGCGCCCCACAGGTAGACGGGGCGGTCCCGGCGCAGCAGCTCCAGGTCGTTAAGGTCCATGCACTTGATCTCGGCCGTTCTTTGGGTGGTCATGAGGCTGCTTCCCTGATGGTATTAGTTTGTTCTTCCAGTTCCAGGGCCCGGGCATAGGTGGCCGCGGACATCATGCCCGCAGGCGCCTTTTCCTCCATATTCCCCACGGGGCAGGAGATGCAGCGGAGGTTGCAGATGCCGCACACCACCACCTGGTAGTCGAAGGGGCTTAATTCTTCATAGTAGAGGTAATCTTCGCCCGGGAGCAGGCCCGCAGCTTCGCAGAGGGCGCTGATTTCGTTTTTGTGCTGGAAGGTGGTATTGATGATGAATGGCGCCGCGGCCCGCCGCGGCCCGGTTAAGACTTCTTCCGGGCTGAACACTGCATGGCCGTAGATGGAACCACCCTGCAGGGCCTTACGTTTATCGATGAAACCGGCAATCTTCACACCCTGGCGGCGTAAGGCGTACAGCATGCCCACGCCGGCCTGGCTCGCACCCCAGAGATAAATGGGGCGGCCGCCGGTCAGGTGTTCCAGGCGGGTGGAATTCAATATCGATTCCGACATCACGGTATCTCCCTTTTACAAAGCCACGCTCTGGCGCTCATGCACCAGCTTTTCGTCGCCGTAAACCGCGTAACAGCGATGGATGGCCTTTTCCTGGCAATGGCGGCAAAAGGCGTTGTTTTGCCGGGCCGCTTCGATTTCTTTCAGGGGGGTGGACAAAAAATCCCCCGGCACCAGGAGCAGCTTGGGGTCAAACCATTCCATACACTGGCTCACTTTGAGGTCCCAGGTAATCCAGAGACAGCGCTGGTAAAAGCAGGGGCGGTCTTTTTGGGACCGGGCGATCTCCATGGCCTCCGGGACCGGCAGGGCCTGGAGTTCCATGGTGCGCCGGACCTGGGGGTTCAGCGGCTTGCCGTCGATGACGGCCTCGATGTTTTCCAAAGGCGCCAGGGCCGCGTGGCGAAAACGCAGGGTAAAGTCCAGTTCCTCGCAGAGCCGTTGCAGCAGCCGGAAATCTTCCCCGCTGTTATGGCGGTAGATGTGATAGAAGACTTCCACCTGCAACTCGGGGTGGAGTTCCTCTCGCAGTTGCCGCAGCCGGTAAAGGTTTTTCAGAAACAGGTCCCAGGAACCGCCGGTGTGCGTGGTTTCGTAGTTTTTCCCGGACCCGGACACCGACACGCGAAACCAGGTGGGGCGGGCGGCGATCACCTCGGCAAAGTCCTTGCGGATATTGAGGTTGCTGGAGACCGCGGTATGCACCCCTTTGCGGTTGGCGAGGCGGATGATCTCAGCCAGCTCCGGGTTAAGCAGGGGCTCCCCCCAGTTATAGAGGCTGACCGCGCCCACAAAGGGGTCTTCCCGGAGAATCTTGTCCAGGACCTGTGCAAAGGTGGCCGCGGTCATAAAGCCGGCCCGCGGCTGGGGGGAAAAATTGCCCCGGGGACAAGAGATGCACCGGAGGTTGCAGGCCCCGGAAATATCGATCTGGTAGTCGAAGCGCTGAATCTCCGAGAAGGTGATGAAATCCTCAGGCGTGGTGAAGCCCGCCTGCAGGCATTGGAGCGCGATTTCATCGCCATAAAACCCGGAAGTGATGATGATATAGGGCCGGTGCCCGTTTTTCTTGAGAACCTCCGCCGGGGCTTTGACCGGATAATCCAGGACGGTTTTGCCCTGGAGGGAGACGCTACTGTCAATGAAGCCTGCGGGCCGCCGCCCCTGGCGCTCCAGGACCCGGCACATGCTCAGGCCGTCTTGACGGGCTCCCCAGAGGTAGACCTCCCGGTCCCGGAGGCGGTCAGTTACGGTTGTTAGCCTCGATTCAGGGGTTTGCGGCATGGTTCTGTTCCTCCTCAAATGCGGCTACGGCGAGGCGCAGCCGGCTGGGGTCCCCCCAGAAGGCCAGAGGCTCATGGGCCGGGTAGGGGAAGACTCCCAGGTTCAGGCGCAGCCGGCCGCCCCTGGCGGCGATATGCTCTTCCACCAGGCGGCGCACCGAAATCGGCTGCCCCGAACAGATGTTGAAAATACCGTCGTGGCGCGGCTGCAGGGCCACCTTGGCGATCAGGGCCGCCACCTCGGCCACGGGCAGATAGTCCCGAAGCTGCTCGCCGCCGGACATGTCGAAGGCCTCCCGCCCCGCGGCCAGGGCCTGGTTCACCTGGGCCATCAAGGTCCGGTCCGGCTGGCCCGGCCCATGCAGGAAGAAAAGACGGAGCCAGCGCAGCCGGAAGGGATGCTCCTGTTGCAGCGCCTCCAGACGGCGGCGCAAGACATCCTTGGCGAGGCCGTAGCAGGTGGTGGGATCGGCCGGCATTTCCTCTTGCACACAGCCGTTTTGCAAACCGTATTCGTAGCAGGTGCCCGTGACCGTCAGGCTGGGCAGCCCTTGGGCAATCATGCTTGTCAGAAAGCGGTAGTGGTTCACCAGGTTGCGGTCTAGATGAAAGGATTCCTGATAATTAGGTAAGCCTTCCCAGGCCAGGTGAATCAAGACCTCCGGCCGCCCCAGCCGCTCGTAACAATTTTCCGGCTCTTGATCGAGGTCATAGACGATATAATCCGCGCCGAGTTGCTTGAGCTTGGCTTCATTCCTGGCGCTGGTGAGGACGCGGATTTGCCCCAGGCCCTGCAGGAATTGCACTACCTGCTTGCCGATAAACCCCGTGGCGCCGCTCACCAAGACCTTCACGATTTCTCCTGTGTCATTGACCTAAGAGGGTGATTGGGGGCCGGAGCCCGGCCCTTCCCTCCATAAACTCTGCTCCTGGATGACAATGGGGCCAAAAATCCAGGGCCCTTGGTCCGCGACCACTCTTTCCAGGGGCTGCCGCCCCGGTTTCAGGAGCCGATGCGCCGCGTCTTTCCGGGAGACCTCCGTGACCTCCAGGGGCCACTTGATGCCCAGGGCCGGGTCGTCGTAACGGAGGCCCCCTTCCGCGTCCGGCGCATAGTGAGCGGTGGTGAGATAAAGCACCTCGCTGTCAGGCCCCAGGGCCTGAAAACCATGGGCAAAACCCTCGGGCACACAGAGCATCTTCAGGTTGGCGGCCGAAAGAACCTCGCCGTGCCACTGAAGAAAAGTGGGGGATTCAGGCCGCAGGTCCACGAGAACATCAAAAACGGCACCTCGAATAGCGCGCACCAGCTTCATTTCCTGGTGCGGGGGCAATTGGAAATGCATCCCTCTGACCGCGCCGGCCTGGCAGGTGCGGGAGAAATTGACGTTGACGATCCGCCGCTCCCCGAAGACCTGGGCCAGTTCCCGGGTGCAAAAAAAACGGGCAAACAGGCCGCGGTGGTCTGCAAGGGGTTCGGCCTCGATGAGAAAGGCCGCGTTCAAGGGAAGTTGATGAATGATCATGCCCTTATTCCGAAAAGTTTAAAGTTCAAGGTTCAAAGTTCAAGGTTATGGTAGGGTGCGCCCTGCGCACCAATTAACTGATTTTTCACAATTTACTGATGAACAAAAGTCTCATATTCAACTGCCCTGGCCTTTTCCCAGGTTATCTCCCCATAATGGCTTGCAGCTGCGGCGGCTCGGCCCCGAGAAAATCCCGGTACCAGGAGATGGTCCGGGTCAAGCCCTCCGCCAGGGAGAACCGGGGCCGCCATCCCAGGACCTGGCGGGCCTTGGCCGCATCCAAAGATTGGT
>JAKAGH010000421.1 GCA_021817645.1 Deltaproteobacteria bacterium | reverse complement strand
CTTTTATGCTGGATTTTCCCGCTTCATTTTCCCCCACAATGAAGTTAATGGGGGCTTTAAGGTCTAGACTCAGGGATTCAATCCCCAAGACGTCTTTAATTAGAATTTGCATGGTCTTCCTCCAGGTTTTCACTGCGCCAGGAGGAAGCTGCCCCCCGCAGGGGATCTTGCTTCCCCCTGGCGGGAGTCATTAACTGAGAGACTTATCTATGGCCGTTCAAAACGGCAGGTCATCTTCCGGGATGCCACCTTCCGGAGGCCCGAACGGCGGCTCCGGTTCTTGGGACCGGTTGCCGTTGCCGCCACCGCTTAACATCTGCATGGTGTTGGCGATGATGTCGGTGGTGTAGTGCTTCACCCCGTCCTTTTCGTAGGACCCGTACTCCAGCCGTCCCTCGATATAAACCTGCTTTCCTTTGACGAGGTACTGGGCGCAAATTTCGGCCAGCTTGCCCCAGACGGTTACCCGGTGCCAATCGGTGCGCTCCTGCATGTTGCCCTGGCGGTCTTTATATTTTTCACTCGTGGCCAGCCTAAACTTAGCCACCGCCGTACCGCCAGCGGTATATCGTACTTCCGGATCCGCACCCAGGTTTCCAACTATGATGACCTTGTTAACTCCGCTCATCTCGTAATCCTCCTTTCGCCAGAGGGCTTTCTCCCCCGGCGCTATGTCTTTTTTATGGTTGATTTTCTCGGGTTTCATGAGGACAATAACCACTAAGGTTTGGCGGCTCAGAAGGAAGACCATTCCTCTCTGGGTTCCTCGCCTAAATCTTGCCCTCCATGCCCTTCCATTCCGGCCACTCTAGGCACAGCCTTGATCGGCCAGACTTTCTTATTATCATTGGCCTCTCGGCCTTTGGGGGCGTGCTCTTCATGTCGAACAAACCCGCCACCCTCCTTCTTTTGGACCTCCTGGGCTTTTAAGCCGGTCGGATCCAACTGCAAAACCATACCTGCAATTTGCAGGGTCATATTTCCCTGGTACTTGACGCTGACCGTCCGGCCTTTTCCCCGGTATGAAATGTGGGTCAACATCTGTTGTGAATCATTATCCATTTTCTGCCGGACCTGGAGCCGACTTGCCGTTTCCTCTTTTTTGGGGAAAATGGGATCGTCGGGTCCAGGGGGTGCCAAGCAGGGGCTCCAAAGACTGCGAATCCTCTGCAAGAACCCCGGCCCCTCATATTCGCCGCGGTAATCATCGGCTGGGTCCCGGGCCTGTGCTTTTCTTATGCAGCAAGCTCCGAGAAACAAAAAAAATAATCCGATTTCCATGCGCTTCCCTCCTTCGGTCATTGCCCAGCGGAGAGAGGCCACCCCCTCAGGGGGCTGACTCCCCCCCGGTGGGGTTATCGGTTATTCATCAGGCCGCTTTTTTGTCTTTCAGGGCCTGGATTTCGTTCAGTTTATTAACGAGGCGCCGGCCCATGTCGGTGTGCATCCAAAAGATTCCTTCCTTCCGGTACAGTTCCCGAACTTGATGCTGGCACTCCACTTCCAGATTCTTCAAAATTACCAGGCTCATGGTCTTCTCCTTTGGTTTTCACCTCCAGAGAGAGACTGCCCCCCCTTCCGGGGGACAACATCTCCCCGGCAGGGATTGTTTAGCAAACCGCTCACGCGGCTTTCCGCTCCTGAGCGGTCTCCAGATTGGAGTTGGTTTTTTCGGCTTTCCTGAAGCCGAACCGCACATCCGGATCCCCCACAGTGAGGGACATTACCTGATTGAGCAGTTCGGGCTCATTTTTTAGCCTACTTTCCAGGCCTCTTTTTGAGATCGAAATCATCGGCCAGATGTCTGACCGGTCAATACCTGCTTCAATGAGGGTCTCAACCACCCCTTTGGCGTCCAGGTGTTCGCTGAAAGATGAACCATATACCAGGTCCTCCACGGGAATAGGGCCATTAACATAGGCCCAATTCTTAAGCCGTGCGGTTATCATTTTATCTATAGCCCGTAAGACCACCAACTGCTTGGCAGCCTCTTGTACTTCCTCCAAAGTGCTCGGAGCAATTAACTCCTTGGGCACAAGAGCATTGGCGATAGCCGGGCAGTTTGCAGTTACACCACACAACCCGCAGAATGATCCCCGGCGCGGCTCAAACTTCTGGTCGCTCTCAATCGCGGCGATCTTCTCTTCCAGCTTCTGAGGAACGCTTTTCAATTGCTCCGGCGTAAGCTCGATTTCTCGGGACTTTCCATACCGGAGAAAATGAAGCTTCAACTGGAACTTCTTTGCGTCCGGGTATACGGCTCTCCACAGTCCCCAGCCATAGGGCAGGAGTTGTGGGTCATCCTCCACCGTATCCATCATCTTCCAGCCGCTCTTCCAATCCATGATTACCGCTTGGGTATATTGGCGGAAGTGAAAGTCCAGGACCATCCGAAAAAACGCCTCTGGTGCGAAGAATCCGCAGGGTTCCCAGTTTCGGGTAAAAGCCAACCTGCGCTCCACACCAGGGTCCTGCAACACTTTCGGCAGAGAAAAAACGCTGTAGAACCTCCTCCAGACTTCAGCAACATCTTTGGAATAAGATTCTTGAGCGGCTGCCCATAACCAGTCGGATTGCAGGTTTTTTCGAATCAGCCGGATTAGGTATGGTTGGACTTTTTGATGAAGTTCCAGGCCGGTATTGCGAGATTGTTCTTCCTCTCGCA
>JAKAGH010000420.1 GCA_021817645.1 Deltaproteobacteria bacterium | reverse complement strand
TGAACCGCTACCGCCAACGCACCGTGGTCTGCATGTATGACGGGTTCGGGATGGACTACTTCGATATGAGCCCGCTGCCGGTGATGAAACGCCTGGGCCGGGATGGTCTGGTGAAGCGGGGGCGGGCGGTTTTTCCGACCCTCACCAATGCCAATAATATCTCCATCTGCTGCGCCGCGTGGCCGGCCGAGCATGGCGTAACGACCAACTGCTATTTCGACGAAACCGCAGGCAAGGCCCGGTTCCTGGAAGATGCGGACTTTATCCTGGCTCCCACCATCTTCCAGCGGTTCCGCCAGCAAGGGGGGCGGTCGGCGCTCCTCACCTGCAAGGCCAAGACCTTGAAGCTCGTCGGCGGGCATGCCGATTTGGCAGTGGCCGCGGAAGAGCCTGCACCGGAAGTGGTGAAAAGATACGGCCCGCCGCCTCCCATGTACAGTGCCGAGGTGAATTACTGGCTCTGGGAAATCGCCCTCGATCTTTTACAATCGCGCCCCGATCTGGGCCTGATCTATGTCCATACCACCGACTACCCCATGCACATGTGGGCGCCTGAGGAATCCTTTTCCCTCGACCACCTGGCGAGGCTCGACGATCTGCTGGGTGCGGCCCGGGATATCGCCCCGGATGCCATGTTTTTGATCACCGCCGACCATGGGATGAATCCGAAAAAGAGGTGTTTGGACTTGCGGAAAACCTGCGCCGGAGCCGGCATCAACCTCCGTTTCGCGGTTTCGCCGGTGGCCGATCGCCTGCTGCGGCATCACCGGGGCTTCGGGGGCGTCTCGTACGTCTATGTTCATTCCGAAGGAGATCTTCTCAGGGTGCAAGCCTTCTTGGAGAACCTCCCGGGAGTGGACCACGCCCTCACCCGGCCTGAGGCCGCCCGCCGGTTCCACCTCCTGCCGGCACGGATCGGCGATCTGGTCATCCTGGCGGATAAAAACACAGTTTTTGGGGACCTGGCCGGGCCGGACGAAGAGTTGTCTGCCGGGTACCGTAATCACGGCTCCCTCTATGAAGAGGACATCCCCTTGATCCTTTATGGATATGATGGAGACTTGCCCTTGGAGGCCGAGCTGCAAGTAAACTTTGATTTGACCCGCTGGCTGTGCCAGAAAATGTTAGGAGGGATTTGAAAACCGTTTTGTGGGGAGAGGCCGGCGGCCGCGGCCCCTGGCCCGCGTCCTCCATGGTGTCATTCATGCCATCTCTTTTAGCCATAATTGCAGGCGTTGATCTATCTTATCCCTAACCTCCCTGAATTTCTGTAAATTCTCGCCGTCAGAGCCGCAGTGAGCCACCGGGTCCTCGAAGGGCCAATACATCCTGACCTGGACTCCGGGAAAGGCTATGGGGCAATCCTTTTCGGCTTTCTCGCAGACTACGATTAAATAAGTAAGAATAATTCTTCCCAAATACTCTTTGACGCCTTTGGCGTATTGGCCGCTTAAGTCCAGACCCACCTCCGCCATTACTTGCAGGGTCATTGGGTGGATTTCCTTGGGTTCAACCCCGGCGCTGTAAACCTCGAACCGGTCTCCGGCATACTTTCTCAGGAAAGCTTCCGCCATTTGACTGCGGGCCGAATTGGCGGTGCAAAGAAACAATACCCTGGTTTTTTCCATGGTCAGCTTTCCTCAAATTGCCTTTTTTCAAGCGGAAGCCGCCAGTGCGGCATCCCCAGGAGCATCCTGGGGCTGGCCGTAATAGCGGATGGCGCCTTCGCCGATCAGGCGGGACATAGCCACCGCGGCCAGGCCGCCCGCAGCCATGGACCACAGGGGGTGGAATCCCAGGGCGTCGGTTAAGAAAGGCGCGCCCACGGCCAGGCCAGTGCCGGCCACCACCGCCGCCATCTCCGGGACCCGGGCCTGATCCTCGATATCTTGGCCGTAGAGCAAGGCGATCTCCAGGATGAGATAAAGGTGCATGCGCACCAGTGCGGAGGTACCCCCCACAAAGCCCAGAACCTTCAGGGCCGGGCCGATGACCGGGATCATGGTGGGCAGATCCAGGATCAATCCTCCCAGAAGAGAAAGCTGCGTCTGATCCTCAATGAGCCGCCGGGCCCGCTGTTCCACCGGCTCCTCCGGGAAGCGGACGTTGACGTTGGCCACCACCTTGCGGATGCGGTCTTTGCGCAGCCGCAGGAAAAAATAGAAGAAGTCATCGGTCAAGCGGCTTTGGAGGGCAGGCACTTCCGGCTCGGTCATGGACTAACCCCTTCTTTTTGGCGATATCTGCCAGTATCAACAATCTTGTAGAATTATTAACTCTCCCCACAGGGATAGTTGAGTCAGATCATCCATGAGCCGACGGGCCCGCTGTTCCACGGACTCCTCCGGGAAGCGGGCATTGATGTCGGCCACCACCTGGCGCATGCGGTCTTTACGCAACCGCAGGGAAAAATAGATGCAATCAGCGCTCACCAGGGATGGTGACGCAGGAGCTTCTGGCTCGGTGGGCATGGCTTGGCCCCTTTGATTGGGTAAGACCTGGCGGCATCAGGAAGCCTGCAAAACCTCCACCTTATCCGTTTTCTCCCAGGGGAGCGGCAGATCGACCCGCCCTAATTGGCCGTAGGCCGCCAATTTCTGGTAAAATTTCCCTTTGTGGAGGGCTGGCAAATGGCGGCAATTGAACTGTCGCAGGATTCCGGCCAGG